>JAZQFL010000207.1:0-5577 GCA_045539485.1 Eubacteriales bacterium | reverse complement strand
GGCTGAGGTTTGCAAGGCTGACAAGCTGCTCCTGCATTCCCGTTTTGTTATCGTTAAACCACCAAGCGCTTCCGTGCTGTAATTTACCGCACACACCCGCGCCCTGGAAGGCGCCGATAAGCGTGTCTATAAACGCATTATCCGAAGCATCAAGGCTGTAGATTATCGTTTTCGGGAGGCTGTTTTCGCGATACAGTCGGTCAAGCAGACCCGAAAGCTGCCATTTTGATTCTGCGGGGCCGATACAGTCAAAGCCCGTATCGGGGCCGATTTTCTTAAACATTGCGGAATTGGGGTTGCGCAGGCAGTTATAGTGAAGCTGCATTACCCAGCCGCGCTTTGCATATTCCGATGCGCAGAATACAAGGAGCTCCGTTTTTACTTTTTCTGCATCTTCCCTGCTTACGGCATTGCCGTTTACCGCTTCACAGAATACTCTTTCCGCCTCCTCGGTGACAGAGGGTCTAAACACCATATAGTCAAGTCCGTGGTCGCTTGCCTTACAGCCGCAATCACCGAAATGATCCATTCTGTCAGAGAGTGCATTTTTAAGATCTGCAAGAGTTTTTATTTCCTTGCCCCATACAGAAGCAAGAGTAGCTATATAATCCCTCCAGCCGTCCTTTTCGATATTCAGAGCCTTATCGGGGCGGAAGGTGGGAGCTACCACAGTATCAAAGGAGCTGTCCTCCATAAGCTTTTTATGCCATTCAAGGCTGTCAACGGGGTCATCCGTTGTACCGATAAAGCGCACGTTGCTCTGCTTTATTATGCCCCTTGCGCTCATATCCGCTTCCGCAAGTCTTTTGGCGGCAAGCTGCCAGACCTCCTCTGCGGTATCGCCATTGAGGATCCCGTCATAGCCGAAATACTTCTTTAGCTCCAGATGGCACCAATGGTACATCGGGTTTCCTATCGCCTTTGGAAGTGCCTCTGCAAACTTTTGGAATTTTTCCCTTTTGGGAGCATCTCCCGTTATAAAGCGCTCTTCAACTCCGTTTGAGCGCATAATGCGCCATTTGTAATGATCGCCCGAAAGCCATACCTCAAACAGATCCTCAAAGCGCTTGTCCTCGTATATCTCGCGGGGGCTTACGTGGCAGTGATAATCGATAATCGGCGCGTCAGTGGCAAAGCTGTTGTAAAGAGCCTTTGCCGTTTCTGTCGTCAGAAGAAAATCCTCAGTTAAAAAATCTTTCACTTTTATCCTCCTGCGGTTTATTGTTTCGGTTATTTTTGATATATTCGCGGTATTCCTTCGGTGTTTTGCCCGTTTCTTTTTTAAATATCTTGGAAAAATACTGCACATCCATAATGCCGCAATGCAAAGCCACCGTCTGTATCTGCAGATGCGTTGTGCTTAAAAGATGTACCGCATGCCGAACCCGCTTCTCGCGGATGTATTCGGAGAGCGTTTTTCCCGTTTCCTTTTTAAAAACGGAAGACAGATACCCAAGGCTGATATCCTGCGCCTTTGCAAGGGTATTAAGCGAAAGGTCGGCAGACAGATCGGAATCTATCAAAAGCACGGTTTTGCGCACCACGGGAGAAAGATCCTTCAAGGAATGCTTTCGCACAAGCCTGCAATAGGAACGGAACATTTCAAGCATCAGGGAAGGGTTATCCGTAAGGGAGGGCATCTGCTCGATCTTTACCGCAAACGAGCTTGACACCGCATCAAGGTACATAGGGTGTACACCGCCCTTTTCCGCCGCCTTGCGAAGCAATGTGTTCATAATAATGCCGTAGTTTTTTGCATTGCGCAGGGGGTCCGATGCACGCCTCTCGAAAAACTGCTCGGAGAAAAGAGCGGAGAGCTGAGTTTCGTGGTGAAGCTGACCGAGAGATACCGCCTGCATCAGCTCGTTTTCAAAGGCATAGCGCTGCTCCATTGCCTTCATATTTACAAGAACCGCATCAAAATCCTCGTTGTGGGCGGTATCGTTTATGGGAGAAGCCGGCGCATCCGCTTCGCTTGTGACATCCACAATGGAAAACGCGGGGCTTTCCCATATTCTCTCGCAGAATGTGTTTATCATCACAAGTGCATAACTGTCGGGGGACAGAACGGGAATTCCCGAATAGTATTCATCTGCATATTTACGGCTTTTCGGAGATGCATCGATGCGCTTTTTAAGCTCAAGCACACGGGACGGCACCACGGAATAAGGAAGATACGGTCCGATAAACAGTATTCTCTCCTCATCCCCCGGAAGCAGAAAATAAATATAACTGAGATAAAGCTCGTCCGTTGATTTATACATAGTTCGGCGGGAAAGCTCTCCCACTGCATCCTGCACCGCGAGGTCGAGCTGTACTTCCCTGCCGAAAACGGAATATATATCGCTGTCCATTACCGAGCGCAGAGGAGCGTCTTTTCTGACAGCAACAGCACGAACGTGTATCTTTTTCAGTGCCTCGCAAAGAAACTCCAGCTCATTTTCATAAAACATCTTTGTGCCTCGCAGCAATTATTTTGGCAACAAAAAGCAGTATAAACAAATCTTCCAACTCACTTTGTTATTATAACATGGCTTTTTGTTAATTACAACGGAAAAAAACGCGAAATATTAAGAAAATACAAAAACACATAAAAAAAACACTCCCTATGTTTGCAAAAATGTTTTATACTAAATGTGAGGCTTTTTGCCGCACGATGCAATTTTTTTATAAAAGCAGCGGCAGATCCCAAAGAAATAATAAGAAAGAGGATTTTGGTATGAAAAAGCAAACGACCCCTCAGCTTGATGCGGGCGGCCACCGCAAGTTCGGTATACGCGACTCTATCGCTTATGCCGCCGGAGACCTTGGCTGCAACATGAGCTTTGCTCTCAAGGGCACAATGGCGCTTTTCTGGACTCAGGTCATGGGAATGAGCGCGTGGTACTCTCTTCTCCTTGTTATCGTTCAGTTCTGGGATGCGATAAACGACCCCCTTATCGGTTCCATGATCGACGCAGACAAACATAAGTATAAAAGAAATAAGTTCCTGCAGTACATTTTTGTCGGTTCTATAGGCCTTATAGTTGGCGGAGCATGCTGCTTCCTGCCCTTCCCCGCCGCTCCCGTATGGGCTAAATTCATAATCTTTATAGCAGGCTACGTTATTTGGGATGCGTTCTACACCATTGCAAACGTTCCCTACGGCTCGCTTCTCTCCCTTATCTCTGCAGATCCCGCAGACAGAGCATCTCTTTCCGCTTGGCGTTCGATCGGCTCCATGGTAGGAAATATGCTTCCCATGGTAATCCTTCCCTTCCTTATCTACAACGAGGATGAGTCTCTGAACGGCAACATGGTGTTCGTTGCAGCACTTGTAATGGGCGTGCTCGGATTTATCTGCTTCCAGTTTATGATCAAGAATACCGAGATCCGCGTTGATACCGAAACCAAGGTTAATGAAGATCAGCCTAAATTCAACGTATTCAAGGCTCTCGGCAACTTCCTTCGCAACCGTCCCGCAGTTGGTGCAACTCTTGCCGCTATGGGTATGTTCATCGGTATGCAGGGTGCTGCCACCGCAGTTTCCGTAACCTTCCAGATCTACTTCAAGAACACTGAGATCTCCGGTATCGTTCAGCTCTTCGCAATGATCCCGATCGTTTTATTTACCCCTCTTGCACGTAAGATGGTTACCAAGTACGGTAAAAAGGAGCTTGCGGTAGTCGGTTCTATCGCTTCTATAATCGGCGGTCTCGGACTTTTCGTCGTAACTCCCGACAACACAAGCCTTGATCTGCTTGTTTATATTATCTGTCAGCTCGTTTACAGCCTCGGCCTCGGTATCTACTCCACCGTATCCTGGGCTATGATGGGCGATGCCATCGACTACAATGAGTGGAAGACCGGCAACAGAGAGGAAGGCGTTGTATATTCTCTGCACTCCTTCTTCCGTAAGCTGGCTCAGGGTATCGGCCCCGCAGTTGCTCTCCTTATCATGCAGGGTATGGGCTACGTCAACAATGCAATAGACCCCGAGACAGGCGCGGAATTCATCGACGTTACTCTCCTTTCCTGGGACTTCGCCGTTGAACTCAGATATCTCGTAGCTATTCTCTTCCTCGCTTCCGCTATTATGCAGTTCGTAGGTCTTGGACTTGTTTACAACCTTGACAAGAAGACCCTTGCAAAGATGAACGCGGATCTTGGAAGAAACGCATAAGTCAGTAAAATAATGATCCCGTAATCCGTCGGTGTCCGATCTTTCGGGATCGGACATCGAGTTTTTTAAAGATATTCATACGGAGTTCATATATACTCCTTATAATAATATCATCAATTTAATAGGAGAAGTATCGTGAGAACTGTTTTAAATCTTAATTCCGATTGGCTTTTTATCAAAGATACCGCGGATATCACCGCACAGGGAGGCGAAAAGGTAACCGTCCCCCACTCCTGGAATGCCGTTGACGGTCAGGACGGCGGAAACGACTATTTCAGAGGCTCCTCGCTTTACAAAAAGACCATTAATAAGGCAGATCTGCCCGCGGCAGACCTCTACTACCTTGAATTCGAAGGAACGAACTCCTCTGCAGACGTGTACGCAGGCGGCACCAAGCTTGCCCACCACGACGGCGGATATTCCACCTGGCGCGTGAATATCACCGACCACATCGCAGACAGCACCGAGATCGCCGTTATCGTTGATAATGCCGCAAACGACAGAGTTTACCCCCAGATGGCAGACTTTACCTTCTATGGCGGTATCTACCGTAACGTTAATCTTATCTGCGTAAATAACTCTCATTTCGACCTTGATTATTACGGTGCCCCCGGCATAAAGGTAACTCCCGCAATCGACGGAAGCGATGCGAAGGTAGAGATCGAGACCTTTATCACAAACCTTACCGACGCACTTTTCGTTCACTACGTTATCTGCGATAAGGAAGGCAACACCGTTTGCGAAGCTACCTGCGCAGATACAAAGGTTACTCTCAACATCGCCGGCGTACACCTTTGGAACGGCAAAAAGGACCCCTATCTTTACACTGCAAAGGCAGAGCTTGTCGCAAGCGGTACCGTTATTGACAACGTAAGCGCACGCTTTGGCTGCCGCACCTTTAAAATAGACCCCGAAAACGGCTTCATCCTCAACGGCAAGGAATACCCCCTGCGCGGCGTTTCCCGCCATCAGGACAGATGGGGTGTAGGTAACGCACTGCTTCCCGAGCACCACAGAGAGGATATAGACCTTATCTGCGAGATGGGCGCGACCACCATCCGCCTTGCACACTATCAGCACGCACAGTATTTCTACGATCTTTGCGACGAGAAGGGACTTGTTATTTGGGCGGAGATACCCTATATCTCCAAGCATATGCCCGCAGGACGCGAGAACACGATCTCCCAGATGAAGGAGCTTATCTCCCAGAATTATAATCACCCCTCCATTGTTGTATGGGGACTTTCCAATGAGATCGGTATCGGCGGCTCCGACGATGATCTGCTGGAAAACCACCGTATCCTCAACGATATGTGCCACGAAATGGATAAGACCCGCCTTACCACCGTTGCGGCTGTTTCGATGTGCAAGATGGACGACCCCTACCTTACCATTCCCGACGTTGTTTCCTACAA
>JAZQFL010000206.1:0-7853 GCA_045539485.1 Eubacteriales bacterium | reverse complement strand
ATCCGGGTGGATTTTTCACGCTCAAGGTCGCCCGGTGTGGCTGAAACGAAGACTGCCTGACCGACGTGTGAATAAAATTCATCGAAATTGAGCGGACGGTTATCGAACGCGGAGGGCAGGCGGAAGCCGAACTCAACCAAGTTTTCCTTGCGTGAGCGGTCGCCGCCATACATTCCCCTAACCTGCGGCAGGGTTACGTGCGATTCATCCACAAACAATATAAAATCATCGGGGAAATAATCGAGCAAGGTGAACGGCGTGCTGCCGGGAGGACGGCGCGAGAGCACGCGTGAATAGTTTTCAACGCCCTTGCAGGTGCCGATTTCGCGCAGCATCTCAACGTCATATTCAGTGCGTTGGCGGATGCGCTGCGCCTCAATTAGCTTGCCTTCTTCGGTAAACTCGCGAACGCGAGCTTCCATTTCATCCTCAATTTCCTTTAAGGCATCACCCATTTTATCGGGCGGCACAATATAGTGCGAAGCGGGATAAATAGCGGCGTGCTTTAAGGCAGACTTAACCTCTCCCGTTACGGTGTTGACCTCACAGATACGGTCGATCTCATCGCCGAAAAATTCAATTCGGAGGGCATAATCCATCGCATAGGATGGGAACACCTCAACAACGTCGCCGCGCACACGAAACTTGTTGCGCGCAAAGGCGATATCGTTGCGCTCATACTGCAAATCGACCAGCTTTCTTATCAGCTCATCGCGGCTTTTTTGCATGCCAACGCGCAGGGATATGACCATGCTGCGGTAATCTATCGGGTTACCAAGGCTATAAATGCAGGAAACGCTGGCAACGATTATAACGTCGCGGCGCTCGGAGAGAGCGCAGGTAACGGAGTGGCGAAGCTTATCGATTTCATCATTGATGGCGGAATCCTTTTCGATATAGGTATCCGTGCCCGGGATATATGCCTCGGGCTGATAATAATCATAGTAGGACACAAAATACTCAACCGCATTCTCGGGGAAAAACTCGCGGAATTCGGAGCAGAGCTGTGCGGCGAGGGTTTTATTGTGAGCGAGAACGAGGGTCGGGCGATTGACTTTTTCGATAATATTAGCCATGGTGAATGTTTTACCCGAGCCGGTTACACCTAAAAGGGTTTGCTCTTTATCTCCCCTGTTTATACCCTCAACCAGCTCCGCAATAGCCTGCGGCTGGTCGCCCGTCGGCTTATATTCGGAATGAAGCTTGAAGCCGTCCACGTCTGTTCCTCCTTTTGCGTTATTTATATCTTTATCCGTACCGCTTAATTCTATCACAGCTTTTTTTAAATGTAAAGTGAAAGATACTTGCGCAGAGCGGTATGCCGTGATAAAATGATGCTGAACCGTGTCAAATGATTGGGAGTAGATATTATGTTACCTATGTACTCTGTTTCGGTCCCCGTGGGGGATGAGAGCAAAACCATTTCCGTGTATTGCGGAGACGTTCTGGAATTCGGAGAAAAAATAGATATTCTTACGACATCGGCATTCCGCAGAAGCTATTTCCCCATGCCGGGCTCGATGTTCGGAGCGCTGAACAAAGCGGGGATATCGGTTGCAGCATTGGCGATGAGACCGCAGATCGATATGCGCAGATCCTGCAATATTTGGCTTTCGCGCAGATTAAAGAAACGTTCCGACCGTTTCGGCAGGATAGGCTGCATCGAATTTCTGAACCCCCGCCATAGGGGCAATGCAGCGGAAAGCGATGTGCTTGCTTCCCTGCGCTCATACTTTTTTATGTTGGATATAGCGGCCGCAAACGGCATACCCATGGAAACTGTAGCACTTCCTCTGCTCGGAAGCGGAGTTCAGCAGCTGGAAGCAAGACTGATGGCAATGCCTATCATTAACGAATGCATTGCCGCCCTGAAGCGCAATCCCTCCATAAAGAGGATATGCTTTGCGGAGAGATCGCACGAAAAAGCGGAACTGCTTTCCAAAGCACTTAAAAGCTCATATAATCTGCAAGCACTGGAGCATACAAAAAACGCTCCAAAACCGGCAGGGGATGCAAGGGTCTTTATCAGCTACTCCTCTCCCGACCGAAGCATTGCGGACAGCTTGTGCGAAAAGCTTGAAAAAAGAGGCGCTGAGGTCTGGTACGCTCCGCGCAACGTAAAAGGTCCCTATGCAGCCGCAATTACCGATGCCATTGCCGATTCCACACATTTTGTTGTGATATTAAGCGAAAACAGCCTGCGCTCCGAGCACGTGCTTAACGAGATAGATCTTGCGTTCCAGAATCTGCCCGATAAGATCCGCTTCAAGCCCCTGCGCATTGACCCCGTGGAGCTGAGCGCATCATTTAAATACTACCTCTCCCGCCAGCATTGGATCGATGCAACCGAACCGCCCATAGAAATTCATCTCAGCGTATTTGCGGACAAGCTGCTGGAAGACAGATAAAACATCCCCGTCAATAAAAGACCGTAAAAGGAGTTACGTTATGCAACGCTCATATTCCCGTCCGCGCATAGACCTAAGCGGCTTGAATTCACTCAGCATCGATAATGTCGGAATTATGCGAAGCGGTGACACCGCGGAGGTAAAAAGCGGCACAAACGCATTGATAATCGGCCTTGGCGGAATGGGTCTTTCCACCGTAAAGCAGCTGCAAAAAAAGCTTTCAAAGCAGCTTTTAAAGTTTCCCACGCGGCATATAGCTTTTCTTTGCATAGATGCATCCGCATCCGACCTTTTCCGCAGCGGTATGTCTGAGGAAAGCCAAGCCGAAGATACGTTTCTGCTGTATAATGACAAGATATCCGAAATGATGAGGATGCGGGAGGATGAGCTTCCCGATGCGGCAAAAAGCATTTGGCCGCCGAAAAGCGCGCATTTCAGCCCGGATCTTTGCGGAGAAGGCGCAAATCAGATACGCCTTGCAGGCCGACTTTCCATTATGGAAAGCTCCGTCTATGAAGCACTTATGCACAAGCTGCACGAAAAAATACGTAGTCTCGGGGATTTTTCCAACCGTACTCTGGAGATCCATATCGTTGCAGGCGTCGGCGGCGGTGTGGGCGGAGGGCTGTGTATAGACATACCGTATCTTGTACGCCGCGCGGCAAACGAGCACAACATCCCCAACAGCAGAATAAAGCTGTGCGGACATATCTATATGCCCGATGTTTACGATGATTTCGCGCAAACGGGCTCCTCGCAGATATACCGCAACGGATATGCCGCGCTCAAGGAAATAGATTATTATATGAATATCGAGCAGATAGGCGAGAGCTTTGATGCTCTTTACCCAAGCGGACCCTTTTCCTCTGCAAAGAATATTTTTGATATCTGCACCCTGATAGGAGGAAAGTCCTCCGATCACCGCGTTTTGGCAGGCAAGCAAAAAGCCATACAGACCTGCGTAGATGACCTTGTAATGCAAATCACAAGCACTTGCGGCACTTTCTCCGCATCGCCCGGAGCCTCGCTCTCCACTTACTCTTTGTTTAATAATGCGGAATACGTACTTTCCACAGTCATCGACAAAGGCGCTTACGGCTTCCATGAAAGCGGAAACTACAAATATACCTGCGTCGGCACGTCGTCCATTACCTTCCCCGCCGACACCGTTGCGGAATACGTGGCAAGCGAGCATTTGAAAAAAATGACCGCCGCAATGCTGGCCAATGCAGATAAAGCAGAGCAAGAAGACGTAATCGGATTTGCCAAAGGCTTAGCCTCGCCCGAAGATATCATCCGCCCTTATTTGAATGCCTTTTACGGGATGGCGGAAGATATTCTGCTCAGCTGTTTGGAGAACAAAAGGACTTTTACAGATAACAACGTCGATCTTCAGCTGATGGCGGTAATTGACCGTTTGGAAAAGGATCTTACAAACGACACCGAGCTTGTGAACAAGATCTGCACGGCCGCAAGAAGCAGAGCAAGCGAGATATTCCGAGACCCCGAAAGAGGTCCGTATTATCTTGCACGTCTGCTTACCGCGCGCTCGGAGGAAGGCGGAATTTCCGGTTATTTTCAGCTGACGGAACGCTTTGCCGACTATTGCTATAATACAATAAACAGACTCAAAGATCGGCGAGCACGGTTAATGGGTGAATTCCAATCGCTTACAGCCGCTATGCTAAAGCCCTTTTCATTCCGCAGAAACGTCGATAATTACAAGCAGCTTGCCCTTACCTTCGGTTCGGACGAGCTTACGATACGTTTGTATGAAAAGCTTTTGAAAGGGCTTTACCTTCCCGCAGATTCCGGCTTCGGCGTATGCTATGAGCTGAAGAACCTGTTTGAAAAAGAGTTTTTCTCCTATGCCGACATCATAGCCCGCATCGGACGAATAGCCGAAGACAACGCCGCATACTGCCGCTACGAGCTTTTTGACAGACCGCCGCATGACAGCATTCTGTCGCAGCAGCACCATGTATTCTCTGCACTGAAAAGCTGTGTTGAGCATTATATTAACGGTAAAACGGATAATATAAGCGATGCGGATATTCACGGTCTTGCCAAGGAGCTTACCGCTGACATTGCCGGCAATCCAGAGAAATGGATATCGCCAAGCGGCTTTGCAACTGCGGAGGGCATGCGCGGCTTTACTGACAGCTACAAGCCGTTTAGGGAGCTGAAATACCTAAACTTGAATGATTTCCTCGACATGGCATACAGCAGCAATGCCTCGGATGCAAGGCGCACGGCCGTTGAATACATAGAGCATTATTTATCCGAAAACGGCGCTCCTATGTTCGATACTCTGCCCGATCTGCCCCTCTCCTCCATAAAAGAGCTGCGCTTCAGTGTCACAATTATACCAAGCAGCCTTTCGGAGAGCTGGAGCAGTATGTTCAAGAACGCGGGCGGAAATCTCCTTTCCTCCCCCATAAACAACAGTATAAGCACGTATACGGTATACCTTAATATTCCGATATGGCTGCACAGAGATATTCCGGAATACGAAACGCTCTATCATCAGTTCAAAACAGCGGGCATACACATTAACGAGAACCTTGAAAACAAGCCTCCGTATACCGATTACCCTCCGCTTATGCCCAAAAACCAGTGGCACAGAGCCTCCCACGGAGCTATCCGCTATGAAAACAAAAAAGAGCTTGCCTATCTTGAAGACCTTGAGGGTATGATAGAGCGCGCGGAGAAATTGGGTATCATCGACGTAAGCGAATCCGGATTCTACGAAATATCGACTGCGGAAGAGCCTGCGGACGAAGAAGAATTTGAGCTTTTTATCAGGGAATACTGCCGAAATACCGAAAACTATTCAAACGGAGAGCTTCTCGGTGACAAGCATATAATGAACGCAATGAAAAAGGCTTGGGGCAGCAGAGAGTATTCCATACTGCCCGCAAGAAGAATGAAGCCGGACAAACGCGAAAATCTTTGCACGCTTATCCGCAAGCAAATGAAGCTTACGGAGATCATCAGGAAGGAGATAAGCATTGCCGAAGCTGTCGAAGCACGTCTTGAAGAAGCATCCCAAAGCTTCATCCAAACCGAATCTGCCCCCTCCGCAATCCCGGAACGCACGTCAGACCCCATCACAAAAGCGGGAGAATATGCCTTTATCAGCTACAGCACCAAAAACCAAGCGGAAGCAGACGCAATGCGCGAGTATCTGAAAAAACACGGTGTTGAGGTTTGGATGGCGCCGGGTGATATTCCCGTGGGCAGCAAATACGCAAGGGTGATAAACAAGGCAATAAAGGGATGTTCCTGCGTGGTTCTGATGCTTACCGACTATGCACAAAGCTCGCTTTGGGTGGGAAAAGAAATAGAGCGCGCGGTAAATTACCGCAAGCCGATCCTGCCCGTACAGCTGGAGGATATCGTGCTCAACGATGAATTTGAGCTTTATATCAGCACCGATCAGATAGTTGCAATGCCAAAGGTAGACGAAAATGCCGCGGAAATGAAACAGCTGCTGACAAGCATACAACGGCTTATGTGTGCCAAAGAGCCCTTATCCGGCGCAAACGCAACGTAAGAGCCGATTGTGTTTGTTTTGTGAACTGTATTGCAATTGCGCACAAAACAATGTACAATATTGCTTACCGAAATAAAAAAAGAGAGATTACAAATGAAAAAAGCTTACAGACTTACCGCCGCAGTACTTGCGGCGCTGACACTTGCTTCCTGCACACCGAACAAGCTCCCCACCTCCATCGGCGGAGATAAGAACACAGAGGCTCTTACTACCGCGCCGCTTGGAACCGACGCACCCGCCGTAACGGACGAGGTTGATACCGTTAAGGTATACAGCGGTCCCCTTAAAGAAAACGGCAGATACGACCTCACCGCTGCCGACTACGTAAAGATAGACAAGGACTTTATCAAGAATATCGTTATCCCGAAGTCCGTACACACCGCAAGCGAGGATGATATTGCCGTTGCGCTGGCAGAGATACTTTCCCCCTTTGCGGACTCCACCGTACACCTTGACCGCGAGATAAAGCTGGGCGACACCGTTAATATCGACTATGTCGGAAGCATTGACGGAGTTGAGTTCGCGGGCGGAAGCACCGGAGGTGCGGGCACTGACGTTACTACCGGTGTTACCTCGTATATCGACGATTTCCTCTTCCAGCTTATCGGCCACAAGGCAGGCGAGACCGTAAACATCGAGGTCACCTTCCCCGAGGATTACGGCAAGGAGGAGCTGAACGGCAAGGATGCCGTATTCGTCACCAAGGTAAACTATATCCTTAAAACTCCCGAGCTTACCGATGCATTCGTAAAGGAAAGCCTCTCCGACTACGGCTGTGAAACTGCAAACGAGCTGCTTGATATCATCAAGGAAAGCATCACGGCAGAAGCACTTGAAAACTATGTTTACAGCGTGCTCCAAAACGGCTTTGAGGTTAAAGATATCCCCGAGGTGATGCTCCAGCATCAGTACGACCAGCTTATCGAATACTACCGCGATTACGGCAGCTACTACGGAATGGATCTTGACGCGTTCCTTTCCGCAATGGGCACCACCAAGGAAGATCTGCTTGCCGAAAGCAAGGAACAGTGCGAGAGCATTGCAAAGCTGATCCTCGTATGTCAGGCAATCGCCGAGACGATCGGATACGAAGCTAAGGACACCGACGTGCTTGCGTATTTCGGCAAGCTGAACGGCACGACCGATATCACCGAATACAAGAATATCTACGGTATGCCATACCTCAAATACGTAGTAACCGAGTATCACATCTACAGCTATATAAAGGAAAACGCGGCAAGGGAATAAGCCCCTTTTGCGGAAACCGTTTACAGCCCGTTTTACTTGACAAAGCACTGAAAAAATGGTATACTGTCCGTGTTTTAAGAAAGGAGGAGCAGTATGAAGAAACTGTTTTCCCTTATATTCGCAGTTATCATCGTCCTCGCGCTTCCCGCTTTTACGGTGTCCGCGGCATACAGCGCAGAGCTTACCGTATCTGAAACCGAAGCAAAACAGGGAGAGACCGCGGAAGTACTTATAAGTATCGCAAACAACCCGGGGCTTTGCGCACTAGGATTTGAAGTTGAGTATGACAAGGATGCACTTAAGGTAATAAGCGCGGAATTTACCGATCTGTTTTCTGCAGCCTCGGGGCGCGTTAACACGCAGGACGGAAAAATAATATTCAATGCCGCAAGTGCCGATAATATAAACGGCGACGGAACCGTGGCAAAGATAGTGTTCAGGCTTGAAGCAAACGGAACCTTTACGGTAAATGCCAAGCCGCTGGGGAACAAGGGCTTTGTGCTTCACTCGGAAAGCGACCATTCCCTCCGCGACGTAACGCTGAATATCAAGGCGGGGCACGTAACAACGGCACAGCCCGTTACCGATGCTCCAATTACCGATGCCCCCGTAACGCAGACACCCGCAACAGATGCTCCTGC
>JAZQFL010000205.1:0-3177 GCA_045539485.1 Eubacteriales bacterium | reverse complement strand
GCCTCCGACTTACCATGTTGATGTCAAGGGCTTCAGACGCAGTCTTTCCTTAAAAAACATCAAAGCCGCTTGGCTTGCTCTTACTTCTCCCAAAAGAGCGGAGAAGATAATTGACGATTTCAAGCCGGATTTTGTTATCGGAACGGGCGGTTACGTCAGCTGGCCCGTGCTTGTTGCCGCAGGCAAAAAGAACGTGCCTTGCGCAGTGCATGAGGCAAATGCCGTACCGGGTATGACGGTTGCTAAAGCGGAAAAATACGTTGACCGTGTTTTCCTCAACTTTGAGGAAACGGGAAAACGACTGAAATATCCCGAAAAGCATATGCACGTCGGCTGTCCCCTTCGCGGAGGATTTTCAATGCCCGAGGGCGGAAGACCCTTTGAGACTCCCGCAGACTGCAGAGCATACGTGCTTTGTTACGGCGGAAGCCTTGGTGCTGACAGAATAAACGATGCGATGCTTGAGATGTTCAGCGCACGCGATACAAGGCTTGCGGATACTGCCTTCTGCCTTTCCACGGGCGACAGAAATTACGTTAATTTCAAGGCAAGATATTCCGAGGCAGGTCTTTGCGACGAGAAGAATATCGAGGTGCTCTCCTATATTTACGATATGCCCGCGCGTATGGCGGCGGCTGATATCGTTATCTGCAGAAGCGGTGCCATAACTCTTTCCGAGCTTGCCCTGCTCGGTAAGTGCGCAATTCTTATTCCTTCTCCGAACGTAACGAACGATCAGCAGTATAAAAACGCAAAGCTGCTTGCCGATAAAGATGCGGCTGTGCTTATCAGGGAGAAGGATCTTACTCCCGAAAGGCTTGCGGATGAGATAGCCGCCCTTTCGTGCGATCCCGAAAGAAGAGCCCGTATAATGAAAAATATACGCGAGTTTGCAGTGCAGGATTCCAATAAGCGTATCTATTCGGAAATGGTGAGACTCATTAAGGAAAGACGCTCCTAAGGGGAGGATGTTGATTTGTCTTACAATGCAAGAAAGTTAAAAGCGATACTGACTGCTTCCGTTGCGGTTATGATAATTTTCATCACAGCGGCGGTTCTTGTGTTTGTGCTTTGCCGTGCCGATTCATTTGAAATCGAGGGTGCTCAGCTGTATTCGGATGATGAGCTTATAATTGCATCGGGAATCGAAAACGGAGCCTTTCTATATTCCGTTGACAGGGAATCTGCGGAAAAAGCAATACTAAAAAAATGCACGTTTGTAAAAGCTGTCAGTATTAAGGTCAAGTTACCTAACCGTGTTATGATCAGCGTAACCGAAGATCCTCCGATTTTCTATGTCAACGTAGGTGTCAGCACCGTTATGTTTGGATGTGATCTTCGCATCGCGGAGGTCAGACAGAATTCCGCGGAGGGAAGCGGTGTGCCCGTAATTATGCCCGAGATAGCATCGGCTGTTGCGGGAAACAGGATAACATTTAAAAACGGAGAACCTACTTACATAACAAAATTGCTTGAAGAAGCAGTAAAAAGCGAGCTCTTTGAAAGGATCACGCTTATAAACTGCGAAAGCACAAGGGATGCGTATTACGAGGTCGACGGAAAGTATAAGTTGATCCTTGGCAGTGTATCCGAGCTTGATGTAAAGTTGAGAATTGCAACAGAGTATCTTGAAAATCCCCGTATAGCAAATGCGTCGTCAGCCACTCTTGACCTTACATCACCCAAAGAGGTCATTGTGACAATAAATGAGTAAATTTTGATAAAAATTTATTATTATTTTCGCTAAAACCCTTGAAAAATGTTTAATAATCCATTATCATTATACTATGTAGATTTATGCTTGCTGCTTGAAAATAAAGTTAAATATATCGGAGGTCAAAATGTCCAATATTCCTTATGACAGAATGAGCAATGTTAATATTAAGGTCGTCGGTGTCGGCGGAGGCGGAAACAACGCCGTTAACCGCATGATCGAGACCAATATCAAGGGTGTTGAGTTCCTCGCTATCAACACCGACCAGATGGCACTTGTTAAGTCCAACGCTACCACCAAGATAGCTATCGGTGAGAAGATCACCAAGGGCTTCGGCGCAGGTGCAAACCCCGAGAACGGCCGCAGAGCCGCCGAGGAGAGCGTTGAAGAGATCAAGAACGCACTTGCAGGTGCTGATATGGTATTCGTTACCACCGGCATGGGCGGCGGAACCGGAACAGGTGCTGCTCCCATTATCGCTCGTATTGCAAAAGAAATGGACATTCTTACCATCGGTATCGCTACCAAGCCCTTTGAGTTTGAGGGCAAGCGCCGTATGGTTCAGGCTGAGGCGGGTGTTGAGGAGCTTCGTCAGAACGTTGACTCCCTTATCGTTATCCCCAACGAGCGTCTTAAGCAGGTAAGTGATACCAGGATCACTCTTATGAACGCTTTTGAAATTGCCGATGACGTTCTCCGCCGCGGTGTGCAGAGCGTTTCCGAGATCGTAAATGAGACCGCATTCATTAACGTTGACTTTGCCGACGTTACCGCAATTATGAAGGGCGCAGGCAACGCTCATATGGGTATCGGCAGCGGTACCGGTAAGGATAAGGCAGAGATCGCCGCTAAGTCCGCTATCTCCAGCCCTCTGCTTGAGACATCTATCGACGGCGCACGCGGAATCCTGTTCAGCATTACCGCATCCCCCGATATCGGACTCGAGGATATCGATATCGCCGCAAGCATGATAACTCAGGCTGCTCATCCCGACGCAAACAACATTTGGGGAGTTTCCTTTGACCCCAATCTCGAGGACGAGATGCGCATTACCATCATTGCAACCGGCTTTGACGGTGTAAAGAACGGTATTGCCAAGAAGTCCGAGCCTAAGACTGTAGAAACCGACCGTAACAACGCTCAGGACAGAACTGCTGCTCTTGAGCCGGATGACACCAATGCAGAAGAGGTGCTCGGCGAGGAGATCTTTGAGGACGTTAGAGATATGCTCAAGCGCCGCTCCGTTGCTCCTCAGCAGCCCCAGCAGACACGTAACGAACAGCCTCAGGCACCCGTAAACCCCCGTTTCGGCCGCCGCTTCAGCTGATCGGAAAATTAACATAGAAAAAGCTCCGTGAATTTCACGGAGCTCAGTCTGTCGAAAAACGCCCATCAAGCGAAAGCAAAGATGGGCGTTTTGGTATATTGCGGAGCAGTAAATGAGAAAAAAGCAAAGAAGTCGG
>JAZQFL010000204.1:0-6162 GCA_045539485.1 Eubacteriales bacterium | reverse complement strand
GTTCCGACCTTGCACCGCCGCCGCAAACAGTGGATTTTTCTATGTTTATGCCAAGGCTCTTCGCTACTTCAACATTATCACGAATGGCAAACGCAACTCCCTCAAGCACCGCCTGTAGCATATCTGCTCTTGTACTGTCGGGGCGAAGACCGATAAACATTCCGCTTGCGTTAGTATCGTTTACGGGGCAGCGCTCTCCCATTAAATAGGGTAAAAAGTAAACATTATTGTTGCCGAGCATATCCTCGGTGATATCCCCTTGCTCTGCCGTAAGATCATCCGTTTTGAGTATTTCCTCGCAGAACCACTTGTTACACGACGCCGCGGAAAGCATACAGCCCATAAGATAGTATCCGCCGTCCGCGTGGCAGAATGCGTGCAGGCTGTTGTTTTTATCAACGCCGAATCTTTCGGAGGATATAAGCACCGTACCGCTTGTGCCGAGAGAGATATTGCACTTACCTTCTCCCACCGTACCTGTTCCGATTGCCGCCGCGGCATTATCCGCAGCGCCCGCAATCACCTTTACGTTTTCGGAAAGTCCAAGCTCCTTCGCAATATCGGACTGCAAAGCACCGATACATTCGTAACTTTCAAAGAGCTTCGGCATACTCCCTTCCCCAATGCCGCAGATATCAAGCATCTCCCGCGACCAGCGTTTATTCTTAACGTCAAGCAGCAGGGTTCCCGCCGCATCCGAATACTCGGTCGCATATACATCGGTAAGGCGGTAATTGATGTAATCCTTCGGAAGCATTATTTTTGCTATACGGGCAAAATTTTCGGGCTCGTTATTCCTTACCCACAGCAGCTTCGGTGCCGTAAAGCCCGCAAACGCAATATTTGCGGTGTATTCCGAGAGCTTTTTCTTGCCGATGACCGTATTAAGATGCCCCGTTTCACCCGAGGTCCTGCCGTCGTTCCAGAGAATGGCAGGGCGAATGACCTTATCCGCCTCATCCAATATAACAAGTCCGTGCATCTGCCCCGCAACGCTTAATCCGCAAATGCCGTTAACACCTGCCGCAAGCTCGCGAACGCCCTCTGCAAAGGCATTCCACCACTCCTCGGGCGCCTGCTCGCTCCAACCGGGCGCGGGATAATTGACGGAATAGTATTTGGTTACGGTTCTCACGATATCTCCGTCTGCAGTAGTCAATATCAGCTTAACGGATGAGGTTCCAAGATCGGCACCTATATAATAACGCATATTACAGACCTCCAAGCTGTTCTTTCTGTTTTTTATTCTATCACAAACATATTGACTTCTTTAGCCATTTAGCGTACAATAGGTAGACAAAATTTGACTTTGTGGGGTGGGTTATGTTTTATCAATTCGAACACTTCGGCAAGGCAGAGCATTTTTGCAGGGAAAGCGGCGAGAATTTCAGCTTTCCCACCCATATGCACAACTCCTTTGAGCTTATCGTTATCACCGACGGATGTATGGATATCACCGTTGGAACGGAAAAATATACCGTAAACAAAAATGAAGCCGTGTTGATCTTCCCGCATCAGCTTCATTCCTTAAACAGCCTGCACAGCAAGCATATTCTTTACATTTTTTCGCCCGATATAATAAAAGCGTTTTCCTCAAAGGTACTGCAAAAAACTCCCGTAAGCAACAAATTCGTTATCGACGAGCACCTGCTTGCACTGCTCTACCCTATGGACGAAAACAGCTCAACGGTGGAAAAAAAGGGCGTTCTTTACTGTGTTTGCGCGGAATTTGATAAAACAAACGGTTATGTAGATAAAGCAAGCGATAAAAACAATTTGCTCTACCGCATATTTGAGTTCATCGAAACGGAATACAACAAGGAATGCGTGCTCCGCCGCCTTTCGGACAGTCTTTCTTACGATTACTCATATCTTTCGCGGTATTTTAAGCGCAACGTGGGCATCTCCTTTAACGATTATGTAAACCATTTCAGGATCAGCAAGGCGTGCGAGCTGCTCTCCAATACCGACAACACCGTGCTGCAATGCGCCATGGAATGCGGCTATTCCTCCCTCAGAAGCTTCAACCGAAACTTCAAAGAGATCGTATCCGTTTCCCCAACCGAATATAAAAACCTAAGATGAAAACAAGGTTCGTTCACTCCTTTCGGAATTACGAACCTCGTTTTTATTTAACTTTTAAATACTGCACCGTTCATTTTCTTCGTTTTGCAAAAACAACTTTACAACACGGAAGGGGTTGCTATCCTTGTCCAGCTGTTGCAAAGGGGCAATTTTCCCGCAGAGCCGGGGCCGCTGTGCTCAAGCAATTCAATTTCGTATTCTTCAATGGTATCTATCTCGCCGTTTACATACGAAACGATCTTATCCTTAGCGGAACGCATACGCAGCATCAAGCCTCCGAGGCGGATATCATGTACCTCAAATCCGAAGGGCTTGTTATCCTTCATCCAAAGAGCCTTGAATTTTTGGTAGAACTCCTCCAAAAGCTCACTTGCGCGGTCAAATTCACCGATAAGCTCGGCAAGCACTTGCCTGTCATTTGCCTTGTATGCATTCCTTGCCCTCATACCGAGGTCATATTTTACGGATAGAAGGTCGCAAAGCACTGCTTCGCATTCAAAGATGTAAGCGTATTCGCTGTTTTTTGCGTATGCATGGAGCGTTTCCGCATGTGCCTTAAAATCCTTCGGTGCATCGCTGTTCACCACGGTATCAAAGGTACCCAAAAGCGGGTCATTGAAAAGCATTACCTTGGAAACGTTATTTAAAGCCACGTCGTTGGGGGCGACCTGATTGGGCAGATCAAGCGCCATCATTGCATCATAATCCTCTCCCGTGATTTCCTTAAACAGGCGTTTGATCTCGTCTTCGTTTGTTATTCCTTCATATACCTTGCGCAATGCAAAGAGCGCGGGAAGTAATGCGTAGTATGAACATTCCTTACCGTTGTCGCCCCACATGGTGATAAGGATGTTATTTATATTTTTCTCGGCACAGCAGCTCATGGCAACACTCATAAGCTCAATAGACCACTTGTTATATGGAGCAAAGCCCTTCCAGCACCATGTACCACCTGCAAACCAAGTGCCTTTGCCGAATTTTTCGTGCTGATCTATCATGTTGTCGTAATATCTTTTATCGTGGCGATAGTCCCAATATACAAGCTCAACACCGTCGGGGCATTTTTCGACGATCTCGTCGCTTATGACGTCGTCCAACGTATAATATCCGCCGTGGTTGGCAAGGCGGAAGAACATATCCGACCACATAATAGGCTTAAAGCCGTATTTTTTTGAGATCTCGATAACCCGCGCAAGATGTTCGCTCAAAATGTCAAAGCGGTTTCTGTATCCGTGCCTGTCAAGATATCTTCCGAGACCGAGCATGTGCGCTTCGTCCATACCAATGTGCACGTAATCGGATTTGAATACTTGTCGCAGGGTCTTAAACATATTCTCGATAAGTCCGTATGTACGCTCCTCGCCTACAAGAAGAATGTCCGCTGTGTCTTTGATCTTTGCATATTCATCATAGCGGAAGATCTGATTAAGGTGCGCAAGAGTCTGTATACAGGGGATCACCTCAACGCCTATGGAGTCGCAATAATCAACTATGTCTCTAAGCTCGTCCTTTGTATATCTGCCGCGCATATAACCGAAATAAGGTTCACCTTCAACCTCATAGGTTTCTTCGGTGTAAAGCTGGAGCATGTTGTAGCCGAAGGACTTCAGAATTTTTGCAAAATTCTTTACCTCACTCGGCTTCATTACTGCATCTCTCGACATGTCAAGCATAACGCCAAATCTTTTTTCGGTGTTCATTATGGAATCTCCTTTCGATATTTGTGTATTATATTTTTTTGATTACTGTTCATCCCATGCTCCGAGCGTGGGCGTTACCAACGGATTTTCAAGCGGTGTGATTACAGTTGAATTTCGAGTTGTACGTCCGCCGCCGCATCACGGCGGAATCTTTGGTTACCGTCTACGGTGACGGTAAGTCCGTCGGTTTTATCCCACACGATGTCAAGCGTGTGCCCGTGATAATGCACGTCTGTCACGGAAAAGCTGTCGAGGGATGTGCCGAGCGGGCGAATACGCAAGATATTGCTTTCGCTTGGGCGGATACCGCAGATACCCGTCATAACGAGGTCAATGAACGTAGAATGGTTGTAATGCCGCCCTCTTGTGCTGTCTTTGCCAGGGCGGTTCCACTTGCGCATGATCTCCCGTGCAAGCCAGATGCCCGTATCGGGATCCATATTTTCGTCGAGCCACAGTGTGCCGTCGGTATCACGGTGAGAATAGGCGTAAGTCAGCAGCAGACCTGTGAACTCATCGGGCGAGATCGTCGGATCATCAGCTGTGTGCAGGTATTCGATTACGGCCGTCAACGTCTGCGCGGTTGCGAAAGGCCAGATGGGACCGTTCCAGAGGCATTCGTGATTGAACGGCTGCATATATCTCGGATGTGATACATCGGCGGTGCGCAGTCCGTACGGCGCAAGGAAGCACTCGGGATCGAGAAGGTTGCGGAAGCATGCATCCTTTCCCTCGGTGGGAATACCGTAGATCCACGGGATGTAGCCGATCTGCTCGCGTACGTTCTGCGCCTCTCCGTTATTGGAAATTACACCGAACATGCCGATCTCATCGTTCCACAGCAGTTCGTTTATCTGCGCGGCGAGCACATCTGCCTCATTACGATACTTTTCCGCTTGAGCTGTATCGCCGAGAAGCTCCGCAATTCTGCATAGCGCACGCTTATCGGCGGTCATGTAGGAGTTGATGGTCGGACGGATGCCGTTGCCGGAGATGGAGAATTCCATACCGTCGTATCCGCAGCGTTGCCAATACATTCCGTTGTAAGATTTATGGTCGTCCCATGCGCGGTGGATTTCTATCAGCTTCGGATATAGCTTGTCTACATCAAAATAATCACCTGTAACTTTTATCAACTCGAGGATACTGTCGGCAATAGGAAAACTGTACAGCCGAGGGTTGCCGTCCGTACACCAGAACCGTGCATATTCTTCGAGGATATCTGTTTCATGCATCCATCTGCCTTCACGAAAATGATGGGCGGCGGCACAGCTGATCGTGTTGTAAATTCCCGCCCACCGTACATCCGGCAGAAATTCGGTTATCACACGTCCGGAGGGTGTCTCTTTCACATGCCTTCCGTACAGCTCGCAACGGTAGTTATATGTGATGTTCAGCTCCCTATCGGAGGAAACGAATTTCGGAAATGTTACACTCATAATGATGTGCACTCCTGTTCAAACAAAAAAACCATTGCTCTTTTTTTGTGTTTTTGTTGTATAATAAACTATAGCTGAAATAGCAAAAAAACCACTTCCTTATTGTTATTATAACAAGGATCGCATCCGCATACTATGGCAGTGTGTACGGTAAATTTGGCATTTTGTACGGAGGTTGAAATGAGAAGCGTTGATGTTGCCTATTACGAAAAACAGAATCTCATCAGCTGGCGGAGAACAGAGGATAACCTTGTCGGTTATTTGAAAGAACTGTATTTTAATATGAGGTACTCGGGGTGTTATGTTTGTCGGAAAACATTTCGTATCCGTCGGAAAGGAATTCCAACAATTCAGCTCCTGCTTACACTTGAAGGCGAGGGAAGGATGCGATACCGCGAGAAGGACTACTGTCTGACACCCGGAAGTGCTATGCTCATCAGCCTCAGTGAGATGCATGAATATCACGCAGTTACCGATGGGTGGAAATTCAAATACCTGCAGTTCTGCGGAGGCATGAGCAACGAATACCTTGCCTATATTGACATGCAGCTCGGTCCCGTTTTTACGCTCCGCAAGAGTGCTTTTTCAGATATTGAGGAGCACATGGACGCAATTTTCCGCGAAACTGACACCATCGGAATTCCGAACTACCCTGCAATATCGTCGCACATCTACTCGATACTCACCGCATTCCTCTCACCAAAAAACAGTATAGGAACTGCTCAGAAATCGGCGGCGGCAATCCATCAAGCCGCGGCATACATCACGGAAAACTTCACCAAAAGCATATCAACACAGGAGATCGCCGATGCAGTCTATCTGTCACGATCCTATATGTCCGAGCAGTTTGTAAAGATCTACGGAGTATCCCCACACGAATACCTCACCATGTATCGACTGTCCCATGTAAAGAAAAAACTGACAACTACCACGGCATC
>JAZQFL010000203.1:0-2659 GCA_045539485.1 Eubacteriales bacterium | reverse complement strand
TGGCTACGATCCGACTTCCCAGCTGTAAATTCCTATAGAGGGCATACCCATACCGCTTGCCATAACGGAAACGGGCTGTCCCTTCCAGTAACCGGTATATCCTTGAATACCGCGCACGTTGTTTACAAGGCGCGCATTCTCAAGAAAATTCTCAGCAATAAACTTTGCACGGAGCGGATCTCCGGGCATAAGAACAACGGGAGCGAAATCACCGGGCTTTGCATTTATATGAGGGGTTGGATAATCAGCCATGTACTTTACCGCCTTTCTTTTTTTATTATTTTACCAATTAAGGACAAAAAAGTCAATATTGCGCCTTAACTTTGACATTGATTTAACGATTTTAGATAAACATCACAAATTTTGCTTGCGATAATGACGGAATTGACGAAAATGGTGAAATTGATTGAATTCCTGCATTATTTATGGTATTATTATATGTAAAATAAATAAAAAGCGAAAGGAATCGTATATGAACATAATCGTATGTATCAAGCAGGTTCCCGATACCAATAAGGTTGAAGTCGATCCTGTTACCGGTGTTCTTAAAAGAAACGGTGTTGACTCAAAAATGAATCCCTACGACCTTTATGCAATCGAGACTGCGCTCCGAATCAAGGAAGAAAAGGGCGGAAAGGTTACGGTCATAACCATGGGACCCCCTCAGGCTGAAGCCGTTATCCGTGAATCTTACTCGCTCGGTACCGATGCGGGAATGCTTCTTACCGACAGAGCTTTTGCGGGTGCTGACGTTCTTGCTACAAGTAAAGCGCTTTCCGGCGGAATCGATCTTATAGGCGATTACGACCTTATAATCTGCGGTAAGCAGAGCACAGACGGAGACACCGCACAGGTAGGCCCCGAGATATCCGAATGGCTCAAGCTCCCCTCCGTTACCAATGTTACCGCGGTACATGAGGTAACTGACACCACCATCACCGTTTCCCGCGAGCTTCCCGAAGCAAGCGAAAAGCTTGTACTTACTTTCCCCTGCCTTATCAGTGTTGAGAAGGATATCTGCATCCCCAGACTTCCCTCTTACCTCAAGAAGCAGGCGACAAAGGACCGCGAGGTCAAGTACGTTACCCTTAAGGATCTTAAGGACAATTCCCCCGAAGGATACGGCCTTAACGGTTCTCCCACTCAGGTACAGCGCATATTCCCGCCGAGCGTTAACGATGACCGCGAGCTTTGGGAGGGCGATGCCGCAGAACTCAGCGCCAAGATCGCAGACAAGCTTAAAGAGCTGAAATTTATATAAGGGGTGAACGATATGCCGAAACTTATAATTGATACTTCAAAAATTACCGATATCCCCGCGTTTCTGAAGCTCTGCCCCTTCGGTGCTCTCTATGAGAAAGACGGAAAGGTTGACGTTTCCGCCGCCTGCAAGATGTGCCGTATCTGTGTTAAGAAGGGTCCTGCGGGAGCCGCTACTTACGTTGAGGACGAAAAGAAGCCCGAGATAAATAAATCCGAATGGAACGGCGTTGTAGTATACGTTGACCACGAGGACGGTAAGATACATCCAGTAACCCTTGAGCTTCTCGGTAAAGCAAGAGAGCTTGCAAACAAGATAGGCCACAAGGTATGTGCTGTATTCATCGGCAGCGAAATTACCGCAAGCGCCGACGAGCTTCTCCACTACGGATGCGACGAGGTGTACGTTTACGATGACCCCGCACTCAAGCGCTATATACCCGAGCTTTATACCGCAGTATTTGAAGGCTACATTAAAGCAAACAAGCCCTGCGCGATACTTGTAGGTGCTACCACCACAGGCCGCGAGCTTGCACCGAGAATAGCCGCACGTTTTAAAACAGGACTTACTGCAGACTGTACCATACTTGATATGGCGGAAAATACAGACCTTATCCAGATCCGTCCCGCATTCGGCGGAAACATAATGGCGCAGATAATATGCCCCAACAACAGACCTCAGCTTGCAACAGTCCGTTACAAGGTAATGACTGCTCCCGAGCGCTCTGATTCCTCAAACAGCAAGATCATTAACTGCTCTCTTGAAGGAATCGACCTTACCACCACAACTAAGATAATCGAGGTCTCCCCCAAGCAAAAGATAAAGACCATCGAAAGCGCCGATGTTATCGTAGCTGTCGGACGCGGACTTAAATCCAAGGATGACATAGCTCTTGCAAAGGAGCTTGCCGATCTTATCGGCGCGGAGCTTGCTTGCACACGTCCCCTCGTTGAAGGCGGTTGGATGGATGCAAAGCATCAGATCGGACTTTCGGGCAGAACCGTTAGACCTAAGCTCATAATCTGCTGCGGTATCTCCGGTGCTGTTCAGTTTGCGGCAGGTATGAACAATTCCGATTACATCTTTGCGATCAACAAGGACGAAAACGCACCTATATTTAAGGTAGCTAACTACGGAATCGTCGGCGATCTGTATGAGGTCATTCCTCAGCTTATCGAAAAGATAAAGGAGGGTAAGTAATGTTTAACGAAAAATACTGTTCCGATATCTTTGATATCATAAAGGACGACTCCAGAGTGTTCTTTGGAGAGAATATTATTGAAGAATACAGCCACGACGAGCTCGGCGGTACTTACAGCAAGCCCGATGCGGTAGTTAAGGCTATTTCCGCTGAAGAGATCAGCGCGATCTGCAAATACGCATACGAGCACGATATCC
>JAZQFL010000202.1:0-7630 GCA_045539485.1 Eubacteriales bacterium | reverse complement strand
AATACTTGATATTCACGCAACAGAGGCAATCGGGATAACCCTTTGCCTCTTGTTTGCGGTTTTGACACAGGTGCGATTATGGCAGAAAAAAGAGATTATTATGAAGTGCTCGGAGTGGAGAAAACTGCCACTGATTCCGAGATAAAAAAGGCTTACCACAAGCTTGCAAAGAAATATCACCCCGACGTAAATCCCGGGGATGCCGAGGCTGAGGTAAAGTTCAAGGAAGCAAACGAGGCTTATGCCGTGCTTTCAGACTCTGATAAGCGCGCAAAGTATGATGCCTACGGCCATGCGGCGTTTGACCCCGCGGCAGGCGGCGGAGACGGCGGCTTCGGAGGATTTGGCGGCTTTGGCGATTTCGGCGGCTTCGGTGATATATTCTCCTCTTTCTTTGGCGGCGGAGCGAGCTCCGGCGGCGGCAGAAACGCTCCCCAGCGCGGCGACGATATCGGTGTGCGCGTTACGCTTACGCTTGAAGAGGCGGCATTCGGCTGTAAGAAGGATATCTCCTTTAACCGCATAGAGCGCTGCGGAGAGTGCGGCGGAAGCGGTGCCGCAAAGGGCACAACGGCAGAGACCTGCCATGAGTGCGGCGGAAGCGGTCAGGTAAGAGTTACACAGCGTACCATGCTCGGTATGATGCAGACGATGCAGCGCTGCTCCTCCTGCGGCGGCACGGGCAAAAAGATCAAAACACCTTGCACAAACTGCAACGCAAAGGGCTACGTTAAGGTAAAGAAGACCTTCTCCGTTAATATCCCCGCAGGTATTGACGAGGGTCAGAAGATCATGCAGTCGGGTGAAGGAAACCACGGCAGAAACGGCGGCGGAAACGGCGATCTTTACGTTATCGTCTCCATCAAGGAGCACTCAGTATTTGAGCGCGACGGAAACGATCTTTACTGCATCGTGCCCGTAACCTTCCCGCAGGCGGCGCTCGGTGCAGAGCTTGATATACCTCAGCTTGACGGTACGACAGAAAAATTCGATCTCCCCGAAGGCACGCAGAACGGCGCAAGATTTACCTTGCGCGGATGCGGTGTTAAGGGCGTTAGGAGCGCGCGCAAGGGCGATATGATAATCCAGATCCTCGTTGAGGTTCCGAAAAACCTGAACGCGGAGCAGAAGAAGCTGCTTTCCGCATTTGCGGACAGCTGTAAATCCGGAAACTATAATTCCGGCAAAAAGAAAAAGTTTTTCGGCAAATAAGCCGTGGAGTGAGTAATGGAACAGCAATGGACTGAACTGAAGGCTACCGCAAAGGCGGAGCTGCTTGACACGCTTGTTGCGGTAATGAGTGTCATCGACCCCGCGCTTGTGATCGAGGATTACCGCGATATAGGCCCCGATCCCGTTTACGGCGAGCTGCTTGATGAGAGCATACTAAATGCCGATAAAACAAAATGCTCCGTTTCCCTCTATCTTCCCGCGGGAAGCGAGCAGGCTTCTTATGCCGAGGAGTTTATAAAGGGCAGATTTGCCGCTCTCGGCGTTGATGCGGTGCTTGAGAACACCGTTCACGGTCAGGGCGAATGGGAAAACAGCTGGAAGAAGTATTACCACGTTCAGCATATCGGCAAGGTGACCGTGCTTCCCGCTTGGGAGGAGTACACCCCGAAGGAAGGGGAAGTGCTCGTTACCATGGACCCGGGTATGGCATTCGGCACCGGCACGCATGAAACGACCCGCCTTGTGATCGGAATGCTTCAGGATTATATGTTTGAGTGCGCAAAGATGCTTGACGTGGGTACGGGAAGCGGTATACTTTCCATAGTGGCATCAAAGCTGGGTGCAGAGTTCTGCGCCGCTTATGACCTTGACCCCGATGCCGTGCGCGTAGCAAAGGAAAATGCCGAAAAGAACGGTGTTACCAATATGGAGTGCGGAGTTTCCGACCTTCTTAAGTCCGTAACGGTGCCCGCAGGCGGATTTACCCTTGTTTGTGCCAATATAGTTGCGGATATAATCGTACGTATGCTGCCCGATCTCCATAACTATATGGCAAAAAATACCGTTTGTATCCTTTCGGGCATCATAGAGACTGCCGAACAGCAGGTGCTTGACTGTCTCGCCGCTTGCGGCTACCGCGTTATAGAGCGCCGTACCGAAAAGGATTGGGTATGTCTTGCTGTTACGCTCAGATAAGCTTTTTTGGGCATAATTACCCGTTTTTCGTTAGTTTAAAAAAACAGCCGTAAAAAAAACGGCTGTTTTTTTGCATATTTCGACGAAAACCTTTGACAAAATGATTTGTATGATGTATAATGTATCGGTATTAGTATGTCAATTGCATATCGGAGGCTTTGATGCAAAGAATATTCTCAGGCGAACCGATAGACGGAGGCATTATAAGCATCTTCGGCGCCGATGCGCATCACCTTGCGCGCGTACTTCGTATGAAGCCGGGTGAGGAGATAACCGTTTCGGATCCCGCGGGGCTTGACCATGTGTGCCGTATAGAAACCGTGAGCGGCGAATGCGTTACCGCCGCAGTTATAAGCACATCCGAAAACAGAACGGAGCCGCCTTACAGAGCAACTCTTTATCAGGGAATGCCGAAGGGCGACAAAACGGACGTTATCGTGCAGAAGGCTGTGGAGCTGGGTGTTTATTCCGTTGTGTTCGGCGTAACGGAAAGATCCGTTGCAAGACCCGACGGTGCATCGCTTTCAAAAAAGACCGAGAGACTTTGCAGAATATCCGAATCTGCGGCACAGCAAAGCGGAAGGGGATGCGTTCCCGCCGTGTGCTCAGCAAGCGGCTTTTCGGAAATGCTTCAAAAAGCCTCGCAGGCGGATATTGCGCTTTTCTGCTACGAGGGCGGGGGAGAGAATATCTCGGACATACTTTCCGCTGTCGGTGACGGTGTGCGCGGTAAAAAGCATTTTACCGTTGCCGTAATTATCGGGCCGGAGGGCGGATTTTCACAAAAGGAAGCGGATGCCGCAAGAGAAGCGGGCGTGCGCTTCTGTTCCCTCGGAGCAAGGATACTGAGGACAGAGACGGCAGGCAGCCACGTGCTTTCCTGCATTGCATATGAATTTGATAAATGATTGAGAGGCGTTAAAATGAGCATCAACGACGTAGTAGATAAAAAGAACGTAACAGCCAAAAAGGCGAGAATGAACGCTGCGGATTTTATATTCTATCGCATAATAGCGCTTTTTGCGGTTTTGGTAGCTTATACGGTGTTTGAGCTGTGCTCGCATAATGCGGGAGCAGATCTGCTTGCTATGTATAACGCCGCAAGAATAGCGGCCGCGGCTTTTGCGGTTGCCGCCGTTGCCTTTCTTGTTGTCCGCCTTGCCGTGAAAAAGCACGGCATTTTCGGAACGGGAAAGGTGTTTTCAGCAGGATTCATCGCATGTGTTTGCGCGGGACTGTCTGTATTTCTCGGATTAACATTTCGCATCAGCGAGAGCGGCGCGCTTATAATACTTGCCTTTACCGCAGTTGCGCTTGTCTTTGTGGGTTATTCCTTTTCGCGTGATTTCTTCCTGCTTTCCCTTGTGACTGTCATTTCCGTTGTGCTTTCCCTTTTGCCCAGACTTTTCATATACCATAACGGTATTTTCCATATCCTTGTAAATTACGGATCTGTTGCAGCGTCGTTTGCTGTGTGCGCTGCTTTCTGTGTGCTTGCGCTGATTGCATGCTACGGCAAGAGTGCAAAGCTTTCCCGCTGGTTTTTTAATCTCGGTTACGTACGTCTCTATCCCCTTTACCTTCTTCCCGCTGTAAGCTTTTCGACTTCGCTTATAAGACTTTTTGCACCCGCAATGCTCTCCTATTCGATAGTTGTTACCGCAGTTATGTATATGATCTTCCTTGTTATGTACGCATTCGACTCCGCAAAATAACTGCAGCTTTTGCAAAATTGACCCAATATTACCAAATTTTGTTTTGTAAATTGTTAAAAATATCGAAATCCCTATTGATATTCGACAAAAAATAAGTTACAATATCGGTAAGAATGGACAATCAGACACTATTTTCAATCAAAATAGAAAGGAAAGCTATGTGCAGATTGCACATGGCAGGAGGCCGAGTATGTCAAACAGACTGTTTCAGGGTGTAATTCATCAAATGAAGGATGCTATCGACCGCGTTATCGGAGTTATCGACGAAAACGGGGTCATTATCGCTTGCAGCGAGCTTCAGAAGATAGGCGAGCAGCGGCGTGATGTGCGCGAGGAGCTTTCCTATACCGGGGAGGCGCTTCTTCTTGACGGCACTACATACCGTCCTATCGGCAATGCTACCAGAATTGAGAATATTGTATTCGTTGAAGGTGAGGACAAGCTTGCAGACAGACTCAGCTCTGTGCTTGCGATCTCACTTGCCAATATAAAGAATCTTTATGACGAGAAGTACGATAAGTGCTCCTTCATAAAGAATATCATCCTTGATAACATCCTTCCCAGCGATATTTACATGAAGAGCAAGGAGCTGCGTTTTAATTCCGACGAGCTTCGCGTTATCTATCTTGTCAAGTTCAACGGCAAGACAGATATGATGCCCTATGAGATGATGCAGAGCATGTTCCCCGACAAGAACAGAGACTACGTTATCAGCGTGGGCGAGCATGATATCGTGCTTGTTCATGAGCTTAAGAACAGCTACTCCTTAAAGGATATCGAGAAGCTTGCGGTTAGCGTTTCCGAGACTCTGTCCTCCGAGTTCTATTGCCGTGTTTCCATCGGTATCAGTACTGTTGTTGACAACATTAAGGATCTTGCAAAGGCCTACAAGGAGGCGCAGATCGCCATTGAGGTCGGCAAGGTATTTGACATGGAAAAGAATATCGTAAGCTACGAGAATCTCGGTATAGGCAGACTTATATACCAGCTTCCCACCACGCTTTGCGAGATCTTTCTTCAGGAGGTCTTCAAGAAAGGTTCTCTTGAATCACTCGACCGCGAGACCCTTATGACCGTTCAGTGCTTCTTTGAGAACAATCTGAACGTATCCGAGACGTCCAGAAAGCTTTTCGTACATAGAAACACCCTTGTTTACAGACTTGAAAAGATCCGCAAGATAACCGGCCTTGACCTGCGTGAGTTTGAGCACGCGATCACCTTCAAGGTTGCTCTTATGGTTAAAAAGTATCTGACCTCTAAGCCCGCAAAATTTTGATGCTCAAAAGAGCCTGCAAGGACTTGAGAAATGATTGAATTTAAGAACGTTACAAAGGCCTATAAGGGCGGCAAAAATGTCCTTAACGGTCTTAATCTTACCATAGAAGACGGCGAGTTTGTTTTCATAGTCGGAGACACCGGTGCCGGTAAAACAACGATGATGAAGCTTTTGCTGTGTGAGGAAAAGGTAGATTCCGGAAGCCTTAAGGTTGCGGGATTCGATCTTACCCGTCTATCCTCCTTCAGACTGCCGAAGTACAGACGCAAGCTTGGAGTTGTTTTTCAGGATTTCCGTCTTTTCCCCAATATGACGGTAGAGCAGAACGTTGCTTTTGCTTTGCGTGTTGTGGGAACTCCCAAAAAGTACATCGCAAGTAAGGTAAAGTACATACTTAAGACTGTTCAGCTTGAAAACAAGCACAAAAGCTATCCATACGAGCTTTCGGGCGGCGAGCAGCAGAGAGTTGCCCTCGCGCGTGCGCTCGTAAACAGCCCCGATATTATAATTGCCGACGAGCCTACGGGAAATATCGACCCCGATATGTCGCGCAACATAATGGATCTGCTTGTTATGGTCAGCAATCTTAACAAGACGGTAATAGTCGTTACCCACGAAAGAGAGCTTGTCAGCCATTACGGCAAGCGTACTATCATACTTGAAGACGGCAGAGCGCGCGAGCTTTATCCGGAGGTTAAGAAATGAGAGCAAGAAAGAGCTACAGCCCATTTTATTTCATCGGGCAGGCTTTTAACGGAATATTCCGCAATTTTTCCGTCACACTCGGCGCTATCGTAGTACTTGTTTGTTGCCTTCTGCTTATAGGCAGCTTTTATGCCCTTATTGCCAACATTAACGAGAACCTTGACGATCTTACTCTTATGAACAAGATCGTCATTTTCCTTGAATATGACGCAACAGATGAAGACTGTGAACGCATAGAAAAGGAGATTAAAGGGCTGAGAGAGCTGGGAAATCTGAAGGTCACCTTCGTTTCAAAAGAGCAGGGGCTTGAGGATATGAAGACAGATGACCCCGATAATGCACATCTTTACGATAGTATTCCCGCTGAGGATAATCCCCTTGCGGACAGCTTTATAATCGAGTACGACGATTCCTCGAAGGTACAGCGCATAGAGTACAATCTCCGCCAGATCGACGGAGTGCGCAAGGTAAATTCCCATTCGGATGTCGCCATAAAGGTAAACTCCTTCAAAAACGGTATCACCGTTGTGTTTATGTTCTTCTTTATAGTGCTGTTTGCTGTAGGAATCTTCGTTATCATCAACACGGTTAATATGACCGTGTTCTCAAGAAGAGACGAGATATACGTTATGCGCTTTGTGGGTGCCGCAAGGTGGTTTATTGCCTTGCCGTTTATCCTTGAAGGCATAATAATGGGTGCTTTTGCGGCGGGCGCTTCCTTCTTTGCTATGAAGTGGCTCGCGGGTTACGTTGTCGGAAGTGTCGTTGCGGGGCTTGACATGGTCACCGTACTTCCTTTTGACGCTTATTCTGATGTAATTCTTTACGGTTTCCTTGCTATCGGCATCGTTTCCGGAATAATCGGAAGCACCATATCCATCCGCAGACCTATGGACGCCTGATACGGAGGGCTTATGAAACATTGTTTAAAACGTGTACGCAGGGCGACGGTGCTGTTTGCTGTTGCGCTTGCGATGCTCATGCCGGCAGCCGGTGTATTTGCTTACACCTCAAAAGATTACAGCGACGCGACCACACAAGCGTACGAGGCAGAGCTTGAAAGGCTCAGACGGGAGCAGGCGGCTCTTGAAAATACGCTTGCCGAGATAAGAAACAATCAAAGCAATGCAAGCGAATACGGCGAGTTGCTTACCAAGCAGCTTCAAAGCACAAGCGATAAAATTGAAGTCGCCACGGAGTATATCGAGGTTCTTAAACAAGGAATTTCGGATAAGAAGGTGGAAATAGCCCACGAGGAAGAGAATATAGCGCGCACGTATTCCAATATTCTTCAGAGAATGCGCGTTACCTATGAGCAGGACGACGAGACTCTTTTGGAGATCCTTCTGAATGCAGAGGGAATAACCGATCTGCTTTCCCGTGTCGAGCGGCTCAGCAGTCTGCTTGATTATGATAACCGCTTGAAGCGTAATTACGAGGAGGCTAAGCTGAATCTCGAAAACGCAAAGGCGGATCTTGACAGCAAGCTTGAAACTCAGGAAGCGCTTGAAGCGGAGCTTGCAGAAGACATCGCCGAGCTTGAGGTACTTATTAAAAACAATGATGAGTACATAGCAACACTTGAAAGCAATAAGGAGTACGCATATAAGGAGCACGTACGCCGCAAGCAGGAAGAAGAACTGCTTGAAAAAGAGCTTGACGAATACATTGCCGAGCAGCTTCGCAAATCGGAAGCAGAATATGTAGGCGGACAGTTCGGATGGCCCCTTAACGGTGCAACCAACTACGTTGTCACCTGCCGTCACGGTTGGCGAACTTATCAGAT
>JAZQFL010000201.1:0-4409 GCA_045539485.1 Eubacteriales bacterium | reverse complement strand
TAGGGACCGGCGTCCCCGACGGTCCGTTTTTTCTATTTTCCTACGCAAAAATTTGCGAAGATTCTACTTACCACTTCTTCATTGACGGCTCTTCCGTCAAGCTCTCCGAGCGCGCCGAGCGCAGCCTCCATATCGCTTGCCGCGCAATCGGGCGGCATTCCCGCGCGAAGAGCCGAGAGCGCGTTATCAAGATATGCCTTTGCATTTTTTGCCGCGCCGTACTGCCTCTCGCCCGAGAGAAGCACGTCGCCGTCAAGGTCTATCTCATCGGAAAGGAACAGCCTCTCTATGCGCGTTTTAAGCGCCTCTATGCCAGCTCCGTTCTTTGCGGATATCTCGCTCACCTCACCGAAAAGATCTCTGAGAAAGCCGATATTCGACGCCGTGAGCATATCGCATTTATTGAGCACGCACACGGTTTTTCCCGCACATGCGGCGGCACGTTTTGCAAGCTCCTTATCCTCGTCGGTAAGCGGACGCGATGCATCAAACACGCAAAGAATGAGTGCGGAGCGCTCCATTGCTTCAAGCGCGCGCTTAACACCTATGCTCTCCACCTTGCCGTCCGTTTCTCTTACACCCGCGGTGTCGGAAAGGCGCAGAAGCACGTTTCCGACCGAAAGCTCGGAGGACAGCACGTCGCGCGTTGTACCCGCTTCATCTGTTACGATGGCAAGCTCCTCGCCCGCAAGCGCGTTATAAAGCGAGCTTTTGCCCGTATTGGGAAGACCGCAGATAACGGCGGGAACACCCTCGCGTACGCAGGCGGTGCCCTCATAACCGTGAATAAGCCTCTCCACACGCGCCGAAACATCCTCGGCTGCGGCAATAAGCCCGTCCGCATCCATATCGGCAAGATCCTCGTCGGGGAAATCTATCTTTGCGTAGAGCGAAGACAGCGTATCAGCAAGACCGTTATATATCTCCGCAAGCTCATGATCCAGCTTACCGCGCGTATTCCCCGACGCAATGCGGAGCTGTGCATCGGTGGAAGCGGAAAGCAGGTCGGAAAGCGCCTCGGCTTCGGTGAGGCTTAATTTTCCGTTTATAAGCGCGCGGCGGGAGAATTCGCCCGCCTCCGCAAGCCTTGCGCCTGCACCGAGCACGCTTTCAAGCACACGGCGGGTAATAAGAGAGCCGCCATGGCACATAATTTCAACGGTATCCTCGCCCGTAAATGATGCGGGCGCCTTATAGTAAACGGCAAGCCCGCTGTCGCGGTAGCCGCCGCGGCACAAAATATCGCCGTAAACCGCCCGACGGGGCGGCATTACGGCGATATCGGTACCGTTTTTTGCATAAAAACAGCGGGAAGCGATATCGAGAGCATTTGCTCCCGATATCCTTATAAGAGCCACGCCGCCCTTACCGCGGGGCGTGGATATTGCCGCTATCGTATCGTTACGGTACATAATTTCTTATTCCTCTGCGGAATTTTTGTTCGCGGTATCGGTAAGATAAATAACTATCTTACGGTTGTTCTCCGCACCGACGGAATTGGTTGCAACACCCTCGATGTTCTGTATCTCGGAATGGATGATACGGCGCTCGTAGGGATTCATGGGCTCAAGCATAACGCTGCGGCGGTACTTGAGAGCCTTTGCCGCCATTCTGCGTGCAAGCGCACGGAGAGTTGCCTCTCTCTTTGCGCGGTAGTTCTCAATATCGATGGTAACGCGTGCCTTGCTTTCGTTCTCGCCTTCCTTTGCCGCTTCCTTGCGGTGGCGGATAACAGCGAGGTTTGCAAGGTACTGGAACGCATCAAGAGTTTCGCCGTGGTGACCGATAAGGGAGCATGCCTCCTCGCCGTAAATAAGCACGCGGCGCATATTCTCCTCGTCGATATACATCTCCGCTCTTGCGTTTATCTCAAGATCGGTGATAAGCTTGCGTACGAACACGAGTGCCGCGTCGTTCTGAAGCTCCTCTGCAGTGTTCTCAAGCATGGGCATGGGCTTAGCTTCTGCCGCAGGGCGCTTGCCCTTTGCGGAGCGGCTCTTGTTCTGCTTCTTTTCCTGGGGCTTTTTCTCCTGCTTCGGCTCTGCCTTTACCTCTGCCTTAGCTTCAGCCTTTGCTTCGGCCTTTGCTTCGGCGGGCTTTGCAAACGCCTCCTTTGCGGGAGCGGTGCGGATGTGCTCCTTGCCGCCGTGGGGTGCGGGCTTCTTTGCCTCGGGCTTTTTATCCTGAGGCTTCTTATCGTGAGCGGGCTTCCTATCGGCTGAGGGCTTCTTCTCCTCGGTCTTAAAAATGTCACCGAGAATGTCCTCCTCCTCAACGGAGTAGAGCCTTACCTTTGCGGGAACGCTCTTAAGTCCGAGAAAACCGGTCTTTTTGGGAAGATCGATTATCTCATACTTAAGTCCGTCGTCGATAACGTCAATACCCAGCTCTTTTTTTGCATTTTCAAGAGCTTCGTCTACGGTCTTACCCGTAGCGGTAATATCAATCTTCATTTGTGTCATTATGCGCATTTGCGCACCTTTCGATTACTTGTTTCTGTATTTACCCTGCTCGTCGTCCTTAAGCTTGGGTGCATCGGGGGAAGGAGCCTTCTCCTCCTCGGGTGCTTCATCCGCTTCGGGAGCGCTTGCGGGAATGTCATCATCGTCATCATCGATGTGATGCAGGCTGCGGGGTCTTTGTCTGTTGGGGTCGAGCTCTCGCTTTGCACCCTTATTACCCTTACCGGCGAGCTGCTTTTCAGCCGCACGGACATCCTCCTCCGTGCAGGCGGGGATGGGCATCAGCTTTGCAACGATAACCGTCTGAATTACGTTTAAGACGTTCTGATAGATCCAGTAAACACCGATCGCGCCGGAGAACATAAAGGTGAATGCAACGCTCATAAGAGGCATGGTGAAGTCCATGATCTTCATGGAGTTTGCGGCATCCTCTGTCTGTCCTATGGGCTGGGGCTGGAACTTACGGCTTATCTTCATTCCTACAAAGGAAGTGATAAACGTAACGATCGGAATAAGCCAAAGCCAGTTGATCTCGCTGAAGGAAGGATTCTGAGAAAGATCCAGCACACCGAAGACATTGAAGTTAAGATCAAATATCTTATTAACGTTCTCTATCATGGAGATCTCCGCAAACTGCACATCGGTAAGACCCTTTACTGCGTTTACGAGACCTATCTGATCCTCCGCCAGCTGCTCTATCTTCTGACCTTCGAAAAGACCGAAGGACTGAAGCTTGCCTATAATGGTGTTTACATCGTCAGCAGATATGCTGCAGATATAGGTAAGGGGCTTACGGATTATCTGATAAAGAGAAATAATAATGGGGAACTGGATAAGCAGAGGCAGACAGCCGGACATAGGCGAGTAGCCTTCCTTCTGATAGAGGTCGAGAACCTCCTGCTGTACCTTCTGCTGGGTCACCTTATCGGTTCTGCCCGCATAGCGGCGGCGTATAGCCATCTCCAGCGGACGGAGCTTTGCCTGCTTGATCTGGTTCTTCTGCTGCTTTATTGCAAGCGGAGAAAGAACAAGCTTAACGACAATGGCGAAAAGCAAAAGTGCGATAAGGTAGTTGCCGGTGATCTGGTTGAACCAACGGATCATCGCGCCAAAGGGAATGTTGATAATGTTAAATAACTGTCCCATATCGTACCCCTTATGGGGATCCTTTCAAATTCTTCTGCCGTTTTTTACTTCTTTTTCTCCCTTTTCGGCGGAACGGGATCGTACCCCGCTTTGCAGAACGGATTACAGCGCAATATGCGCCGAACGGACAGATAAAAGCCGTAGAAAAATCCGTGTGTCCGGAACGCCTCAAGCGCGTATTCGGAGCACGTGGGCGTGAACCGACAGCACGGAGGCTTTATGGGAGAAATAAACTTACGGTAGAACCTGATTATGGCAATGCACAAATATTTCATTTGAGCATACCGAGCTTACCGAGAGCGTAACGCAGGTCACGTTTCACATCCTCGGTCTTAGCTGCGGCACACGCTTCTCTCGGAGCGATCACAACGAGATAACCGCGGCGCACGCCGTATTCCTTGTCAATTTGCCGATATCCCTCGCGCAGCATACGCTTAACGCGGTTGCGGACAACGGCATTTCCGACCTTTTTACCGACCGATAGTCCCACACGATTAAGAAATTCCTTTTGCGGGTTTGCACGGCGAAGCTTTTCGGCCTTGTAGTCCTTTAAAACACATACCGAAATAAGCCGCGTGCCGGCCCTCTTTCCTTTGGTAAAGGTCTTGATATAAAGATGATTTTCAGTTATCGGATACAGCTTCATAACAGATCGCTTTCGTCAAAAAGCAGTCTGCCCCCAATGAAATTAAAGGCAGACCTGATTTAAAAAATATAGAGATAATGAGAAAGGCGGCCAGAGCTTGTCTGTCGCCGCCTCGTCGTCCACCGTCAATAGGTGAGTCTTGCTCTGCCCTTTGC
>JAZQFL010000200.1:0-4260 GCA_045539485.1 Eubacteriales bacterium | reverse complement strand
CAATTTTCGTAAGAAAATTATTTCACATTCGGCATCGCCGAATATTTCACTAATTTACGAGTTCCATCTTCACCCTACGATCTAAAAAGCCTAACGCATTGCGTTAGGCTTTTTCTGAAAATTTTATTCTGAAAGGTATTTATTGCTTAATGCATTTTGCGATTTGAATTGCAGCCCCTGCAATGAGGAGTACGGTACCGCTTATCATGAATACAGGGAAGAGATCAAAGTAAGTTCCGAAAATATCGAATATTCCGTTTAGAAGACTGCCGACTGTCAACGTTATCACTCCGCAGTTCCAAAGCTGAAGTATCCAATCGGATACCGATTTATTCGTTCTTTCAAGGATCAGTGCGGGTACTGCGCCGAGAACGAATGGAAAAAGCGGCATGCCCAACATCCAAAATGATATGATTCCTTTTGCGAACATTTCATATACCAAAGCGAAAACAGCACAGAAAGCAAAGCCGATGAGATATTTGTTCAATACTTTGGAGATATTACGGTTTTCCGATGTAGACAATATCGCTCACCTCTCTTTCCTTGGATTCGCCCTTGCCCGAACGGGGGTCATTTAGGACCTCGCCCATAAATACCATGGTTGCAGATCCTCCGCCATCAAGATTATAAGCAAAGGTACAGCCGTATTTTTCAAAGACCTTTGCAAGCTCCGGTGCGGTCAGTCCGCGGTCTTCATCCGTACGTCCGTTTACAACCACAAAAATATAGTGCAGCGGTTCTACCATACCGATGGCACAGCGCGGATTGGTTTTTCTGTCTCGGCTTGCAAGATCACTGCCAAGGGCGATCTCGCCGTCAGCAATAAGCGTTGGTCCGAAGGAGAGAACGTGCATCGCACCGTCCTCAAGCAGCTGCTGTGCGGGAACGTCTTTTTCTAGCACAGAGCTGAGCGTTCCGTCATTCCAAATGACAAGCGCCTCCTGAGTATCCGAATAAGCGCTGTCGCGGAAGAGCATACCGTGGCGTATAACGTAGCCTGTTTTGCGGTAACCGTAATAATCGCCGTTTACTGCAAACACCGCGCCGACGGACTCTGCTGTGTTTTGCACCGTATCCTTTACGTTGCGTCCGTATATATTATGTGCAAATGCGGTCTTCAGCTGGTCGGGGGAGGTTAGTTTTACCTCGGCGATGAATACTGTGGATTCAAGGTATCGCTCCTCGGTGATCACAATGGAGAATTCCTCGCAGATATAGGAACGGTCTGTAATTATTGTTTCGAACGGAGGTTCGGTTTCTGCGGGAGTCTGTTCGGTAATTTCGGTTCCGTCTGTAACGGGTGCCTCAGTTACCGGAGCAGTGGTTACGGGCAGGTCAACGCTGTACGAGCGCACTATAACAAACTGGTCAAGGAGTATCCACGCGGTGAGCATACCGAGCAATGCAAGGTAGCAAACGGAAAAGATAAGCGGTTTTCTTTTCATCGATACCTCCGATATTTATATGCAATTAAGCTAATTAAAATACAAAAATGTGAGAGGCGTGTGAACTTCGTTCGGGTGGTTTAAAAGTATTTTTCAAGTAAATATTTGAGTATATGCTCGGTGTTTTTACAAGCCACGGTGTCAGCGATTGCCTTCAGCTCGTCGCAGGCATTTTCCATAGCAATGCCAAGACCTGCTTTTTTTACCATTTCACTGTCGTTTGTGCTGTCGCCGATGGCAATTGTAGCCTCGCGCGGTATTCCGAGACTGTCTGCAAGCTTTAAGACCGCATTACCTTTGCCGCCCTCAATGGCAAAAAGCTCGATATTGTTCGCGTCTGAAGCCGCAAGATGCAACGCTCCCGTTTTTCTCAGCTCCTCGCGGCATGCGGTAAGCTGCTCGTCCTTTTCAAAAAAAGCACATATCATTTCGATTTTTTCAAGTGAATGACAGAAGTTCCAAAAATCCGGGGTTGCATTTGCGGTGTCGTATATTATACGGCGGAAGCCTTCGTTAAGCCTGAGGCGGATAAGGTCTGCTTCGTTCGTGTATTCGGCATTTACGTACGTAGTGTCATTTGCATGAATAATCGGATAGGCATTGTATTTTTGCAGTATGTTAGCAACTGCTTTGCCTATTTCGGTGGAGAGACAGGTATAAATCTTCTCGTCTGTTTTTTTATCGTATATCACCGCGCCGTCGGAGTATATATAATACCTGAATATCGGCAGTTCCTTAATTACGTCGGGAAATTCATTGTAAGCGCGGCCTGTGTTTGGGACTATAAGCGCGCCTCTGCGCTCAAGCTCCTCGCCTGCCGCAATATTCTCGGCACTGACGGTCATAATTCCTTCAAGCAGCGTTCCGTCAAGATCTACGGAGATGATTTTGTAATCCATATCAGTATTTCCTCTATTTTACTTGTGCTTATTTTATCAAACATTCAGCCTAAGGTCAAGCGGTAATTAATAGAGTTTATTTTTTCAAAACATTTGACTACCGCAAATTAATGTGATATACTACTATATTAACATAGGAAGGTTTTGCTTTTTGGCGGAAGGGAAGTGGTATTACGGTAATATTGGGAATAGACCCCGGGCTTGCTATAGTGGGCTGGGGCGCGATAGAAGCCACACCGCGCGGTTACCGTGTTCTCGGGTACGGCTCAATAACCACTCCCGCCCATACACCGACAGAGGACAGGCTTGCAACCATTTATGCGGATATGAACGAGCTTCTTAGGCGTTTCCGCCCCGATGCTGTTTCCGTTGAGGAGCTTTTCTGGAATACAAACCAGACAACGGGCATCAGAGTTGCCGAGGCAAGAGGCGTTATCCTGCTTGCCGCAAGGCAGAATCTCGTTTCCGTTTTTGAATACACGCCCCTGCAGGTAAAGCAGGCGGTGGTAGGCTACGGACGCGCGGAAAAGAAGCAGGTAATAACGATGGTAACAACGCTTCTTGAACTGAAAGCGTCTCCAAAGCCCGATGATACGGCAGACGCGCTTGCACTTGCCATCTGCCACGCAAACTGCGCGGCTTCAACGCTTTCCGCGTTGCGGAATTAAGAAAGGACGACATAAAATGTGGTACAGCGATTCTTGGAAGGATTATGAGCTTATAGATACGTCTAAGGGTATGCGCCTTGAAAGATGGGGAAAGTATATCCTTGTCCGTCCCGACCCTCAGGTAATCTGGACCTCGGATAAAAAATACCCCGAGTGGAGACATGCCGACGCTGAGTACGAAAGACGCGGAGGTGGCGGAAGCTGGAAGGAAAACAAGCTTCCCCCCGAGTGGCGTGTTTCCTACAAGGGACTCACGTTTACCATTGCCCCCGGCGGCTTTAAGCATACCGGACTTTTTCCCGAGCAGGCGGCAAACTGGGATTGGTTTTCCGAGCTTATAAAAAACGCAAACAGACCGATAAAGGTGCTTAACCTATTTGCCTATACGGGCGGTGCCACCGTTGCCGCTGCGGCGGCAGGCGCTTCCGTTTGCCACGTTGATGCGGCAAAGGGAATGGTACAGCGCGCAAAGGATAATGCGGCATTAAGCGGCCTTGCCGAGGCGCCCATAAGATACATTGTTGACGACGTAAGAAAGTTCCTTCTCCGTGAAAAACGCAGGGGATCCTATTACGATGCCATCATTATGGATCCGCCCTCCTACGGCAGGGGAACGAACGGCGAGGTATGGAAGCTTGAGGATAACCTTGAGGAGCTTATTGAGCTTTGTACCGACGTGCTTACCGAAAAGCCCCTTTTCTTCCTTCTGAACTCCTATTCCACGGGACTTTCCCCGCTTACGATGCGCCACACACTTGAGCTTGCCCTGAAGAGAGGCGGCTTTGCACCCGAAAAAGTTGAGGAAGGCGAGCTTGCTCTTCCTTGCCGCGACGGAAGCTTTCTCCCTTGCGGCGGAAGCGTGCGTGTGACCTTCTGAAAGGATAGTTATGACACAGCAATACGAACCTGCAAAAAAAGTCGATGAACGCCCGATAATAATTGAGGCGCGCAACGTTTCTTTCACCTACGAAGGGGATGACCCTGCAAGGGCTCTTCCTGCGGTAAACGGCGTAAGCGTTGCGGTGCGCGAGGGCGAGTACGTTTGCCTGCTTGGACGCAACGGCTCGGGTAAATCCACCCTTGCTAAGCTTTTCAGTCTCATCTTTTCCCCCGACAGCGGAGAGATACTTATAAACGGCAAGGCGGTAAACGAAGAGGAAATGACGGAGGACGAGCTCTTTGAGATCCGCCGTACCGTGGGAATGGTGTTCCAGAATCCCGATAACCAGCTTGTTGCCACGGTGGTTG
>JAZQFL010000199.1:0-6202 GCA_045539485.1 Eubacteriales bacterium | reverse complement strand
GTCTGTCTCGTTTTTCTTATTATATAAGCCGCACATCGGGCCAAGTGTCTGTATCCGTAAGGCTTACGCCGTTCAAAGTGTCGTTTATAACCGTATCTCCGTCCTTGTTTTCAAGCTCGGGGCGGAGCTTAAATGACTTACCGTTAAGCTCAAAAAGCTCTCTCGGAAGGGTTATCTCATACACCGCGCCCTCGTCCTTATCGGTAGAGTCATTTACTGTGCCGAACACCTTTACCTCTGCTTTACCGCAAAGGGGCAGTGCAGTTTCCTCTCCGTTTTCAAAGCGCTCAACGGAACGCATTCCGTCAAGGCCTACGGTAACGCGGTAATATCCGGTTTTCGCAACGCCGATGTTGAGTATTACCGTATCGCCGTCCGTTAGGTCGTAATCAAGGCGGTTAACAAGGAAATATACGTTCTCCTTATCGTGTGCCGCCTGCACGGTCATCTGTGCCTGCGACTCACTTCCCACAAACAGCGCGTCTGTGTTTTCATTCCATTCGAAATCGTCATGGCTCTTCGCATCTATGCGGTGGTTGAGGTAGGAGGTGTATATAAATATGCCTCTGCCGCTTCCGTCGCCCGCATTGGGGAAAACGCTGAGCACCTTGTGGCTTCCGACGTTCTCGGAAGCGCCCCAACAGCTTTTTGCGGCAGGTGCGGCGCTGAATTCGTACGGGTTCAGCGTTTTGCCGTCGGGACTTACAAGTCTTGCACGGAGCTTGCTGTCTTTATTGTACGTGAGATACGCCTCCCCCGAGGGAAATACCGAAAGATACGGAGCCGCACCGTTAATATGCTTTATAACGTGCTCCCTTTCGGAATAGTCCTCAAGCATTTCGAGGGACTTCCAGCTTCCGCCCTCGGGGCTTACGGTAAGCGAGGTGTGGAAGCTGCCGTCAAGATAATGAACCTCTATCGCAAGCAGGGTCTTTCCGTTATAAATTGTTACAGCAGATGGCATCTGTCCGCCGAAATACAGCACTGCCTCTGTATAAATATCGGTTCCGTCCTCATTTATGCCGTACGGGACCTTATCTCCGACCTTTTCCTGATAGGCACGCAGATACATATAATTGTTTTTCTTGCCCTTTTCGATATCGGGGATCCAGGTATATCCGTTATCCTCGGAATAGATAAGCGAGGTACCCGTGGAACGTTTTTTCCTGTCAAAGCCGTATTTTTCCACGTATGCGGCAACATCGGACCAGTATATCTCCACCACTCCGTCGGGTCGCTGACGCACAAAAGGCTCCCAAGCCTGACCGTAGGTGAGCTTTGTTTCACCGCTCCAGGTGATGCCGTTATCGCTGTTAACGGTTCCGCGCTTCATGTATACGCCGTTTAAGTCAAGATATGCCGCGTTGCCGTAGCCTGCAGAGGGACGTATCTCATATACGGCAATTATCTCGCCGTTTTTCAATACGCAGGCATCGGGATTTACCGCAACGTATTTGTCGCTCTTTCCTTCAAGCGGACCGAAGGTATGCACAAATTCTTCCTTGTTTTCCCACAGAAGCTCGGGGGCATTCCAGCACTTGCCGTCAGATGACGTAGCGTAATAAAGCTCGCTTCCGCCGTACTGACCCGGCATAAAAACAAGCAGATAAAGATCCTTCTTGATTTTTTTAATGCGCGGATACCACGCATTTCGGTATCTCTCAAAGGAGGTATTATCCGCATTCAGCTCCACCGTGTCTCTGCAGCTTATTTCAACCGAAGCGGTTAAAATATCGTCATCGATATGGCTCCATGGAGTGTTGTCTCTGTTCAGCTCGTCGATCTTAAGCACGCCCTTGAAGTGCGATATACTCATCTTGATACCTTCCTTTCGATCTATAGCAACTAACTTCAAGGTCATTATACAGTCTATTTTTACGTTCGTCAATACAAATGCAGATTGTTAAAAAGAAGGTTCGCAAAAAATGCGAACCTTCTTTTTCTGTTTATTTACTGTTCCGAGCGTTATTTTACTGTTTTGTTTGTAAAATCGCCGTTCAGCTTGCTCTCATAAGCGGCGGCAACTGTGACGTTTACGCTTCCGCTTACCGCGTTGGTGCTATCAGCGACAGCAATGATCTTGCCCGTTATCTCACCGCCGTTTACGGTGACGTTTACTGTACCCGTCATCTCCGCTTTATCCGTTGACGTGGTGGTACCCGCTCTGCCGACGCAAAGCACGTTACCCTTTATCGTTCCGCCGTTGATGATAAGATTGCATTCACCGTGGTTGGAATTCATTCCGACGGCAGATGTATGCATAGTACTGCCTGCGTTATAGAAGGTTCCGCCGTTTATCGTAACGGTAAGCTTACCGTTTTCGGTAATGGCGCCGAAGGGCTGTGCGGATGCACTTCTGCGGTTTCCGCAACGAATATATACCCAATCGCCGCCGTTGACTTCAACGTTGCATTCTCCGTCAAGGGAAACGGCATCAAGCGGAATACCGCCCACGGACAGATTCATTCCCACAACAAGCAAGGGATACGTCTTAAATCCGCTGCCGAGAGTAACGCTTACTCCCTTTCCTATTGTTACGTTGTTGTAGTTGAAGATTATCATAAGGCTGTTTGCCTCAACTATCATATCAACGTCATCAATAATAAAATCCCCGTGTATTGAGAAGGAGTTAAGCATATGTATGACCGCTCCGTTTGTCTTGCGGTAATCAACTCCGCCGTAAACGGACGTAAGGGTTACAGTTTTGAAGTTTTCGGGATAGAACTCATTGTAAGGAGTTTTATACTCTCCGCAGATAACTATGGTTCCGCCGCTTTCACGCAAAAGCCCCACGGCCTTTGAAATGGTGTTTACAGCCGTTTCGGGCGTTTCTCCCTTGCCCTTTTCAAGACCGCCCGTCTTTACGTATACAACACCGGTATCAGACTTTTCGGGAACCGTAACGTCCGCGTCAAAGCCCTTAAGCCCCGCCTCAACTATCCTTGCAAGCTCTGCATAGCCTTCGGCACGGGGGTGGAGTCTATCTCCCGTATAGTGCATATATACGTTTATGTAGGGCTTTGAAACCTTCCACATATCTATAAAGCCGCATCCCGCCTCAGTTGCCGTTTCCTTAACAAGCTCTGCCATAAAGCCGTTTGTGAGCTGCATGGACGTGCTTGACAGCGGAACGAATATATTGCTCATAAGATATACTTTTTTCACTGACGGCAATGCCTGATAATCCTTCACAAGTGAAGCAAGCGCCTTTTTGTATTCCAAGGTTGCCTCAACGCAGGACATACTGCTCATATCATTTGTACCAAGCATTATGACGACTACATCGGGCGCAAACTGAAGACTCTGTTTGTATTCATCGGTATTTTTATAGGAAAGATTCGGCTTATCCTTCTTTGCGTTATATTTGTTGTCGGCAGCAAGCGTGTAGGAGCCGCTCTTACCGAAATTACCGACGATATATTTATCGCCGAGAAGCTTCTGGAGCTGTGCGGGGTAGCTTTCGCTCGCGGGGTCAGAGGACCCGAAGCCGTACGTAATGCTATCTCCTATGCAAGCTATCTTAAGCTGTTTTCCGTCCTCTATAAGCTTTTCAAGCTCATCAAGCTCTATGACGGGAGGAGCGACAGGTTCTGTTACCGGAGGTTCTGTTACCGGATGTTCCGTTGCAGGTGGCTCGGTTGCAGGCTCTGCTGTAGTTACAATGTCATTCAACGTAGTTTCGGTAACAACGGTGCCGTCACCCAAACAGGATACAAACGACGAGCACAGAATTATCAAAGAAAGGAAAAACGCAGTTTTTTTCATTTATCAGCCCTTTCGATCCTGCAGCGCTCCGCTTCAAGCTTGCCTTCCGGAGTTTCCCAAGGCATTACGTCCGACTGCTTTAGGCTTCCGTCACCTCCGCATCCTCTGTACAACTCGCGGAATTTGCCGGGTGTAATTCCCTTTTTGGATTTGAATATCCTTATAAAATACTCCGGACTGCTGAAACCACATTCATATGCAATATCATACACCTGCATATTACTTTCGGTAAGATAACGCGCAGCAAGCAGGAGTGCGGCTTGTGTAAGATCCTCATTCGGTGATATACCGAAACGCTCCTTGTACTTTATTGAAAAATGCGAGCGCGAAAGGTGAACAAAATTCGCCATGGATTCCACGTTCCAATCGGAGGGCGATATGTAGATCATACTCCGCAGATTGTCAAGCGCTACCTGAGAGCTTTGACCGAGAGATACCTTGTTCTTTTTCTGTTCATCGGCAAGGGAGTCAAAAAACTTGTCGATAACGGAATTGAGCTTTTGCAAATGTGTCTGAACGCGTGCGGTGCGTATCCAGTCCATATATTCAACGTCACGGGTTATGCTCTCCTGCATATCAGTGTAGAACACCTGATTAAGCGGCAATCCCTTCTTTGCAAACTCCTCGGGATCGTCCACCTCGAAATGTATGAAATTATGGAGAAGCTCTATCATTCCCGCTTTATAATAAACGGGACTTCCGGGTGTGCAAATATAACAAGCATTAGAGGAGGTCTGCACAAGATGTCCGTTATTGATGATCTCTACCGGGTTGATAAAATGCAGAAAAACATAGCAGTACACACTGTCGCGGGTTATGGCAAAACCCTTTGCCTGACGCTTAAGATGCATGCTTTGGTGCAAGGTGTAATTCAACACAGTCCCCCCTTTTGTTTCTTTTCTAAAATGATATCACAACAGTAATAAATTGTAAAGCATTTTTGTTAGGCGGCCACTGGATTATTGTTCTGTTAAATCCAACATTTCACACAACTCGACAAAACAAAGCTGAAAAAACATAGTAATATTGCTCAAAAAGTGTCGATAAATTACAGTTTTGCTCGCACAATGCCGAAAGTTTGTGAAAAAATTAATTATTTTGATTTTTTATATAGACTTTTTCGAAAGTATATATTATAATATAAGAGTTGATATACCCCAAGTTATCATATATTTCCCTAACAGGAGGACAAAACCACAAATGAAAAAGAAACCAACCACAGTGGCTTTCAAGGGAACGCATGAGCAGGAGCTTGAGCTCGACAGACTCATTGCCGCTCATAAGGACGATCCCGGTGCGCTTATGCCTGTTCTTCAGGGTGCGCAGGAAATTTACGGCTATCTGCCCGAGGAAGTTCAGCGCCACATCGGCCTTGCAATGGACATCCCCTTTGAGCAGGTATACGGTGTTTCCACATTCTACTCCCAGTTCTCTCTTAACCCCAAGGGCGAGGTAGCTATCGCAGTTTGCCTCGGTACCGCTTGCTACGTTAAGGGATCCGGCGGAATCATCGACAAGATCTCCAGCATTCTTGATCTTCCGGTTGGCGAGACCAGCCGCGACGGCAAGTACAGCATTGAGGCCACCCGTTGCATCGGGGCTTGCGGTCTTGCACCCCTTCTTACCATCAACAATGAGGTTTACGGCAGACTTACCGTTGCCGATGTTGAGGACATCCTTAAGAAGTACATGTAATCCACAATGAAACAGTTATCCGAAAACATTCTCGATATTACGATGAATTCGGTCCGCGCCGGCTCGCCCCTTACAGAGGTATCCGTAACCGAAGACGGAAGTATGCTTACTCTCCTCATCAAGGACTGCGGATGCGGTATGACGGCTGAGCAGGTTGCAAATGTCACGGATCCCTTCTTTACCACAAGGAAAACGCGCAAGGTCGGGCTCGGTCTTCCCTTTCTGAAAATGGAAGCAGAGCTTACAGGCGGCAGCTTTTCAATTGAAAGCACCGTCGGCGTCGGAACTGAGGTAAAGGCATCCTTTGACATGTCTCACATCGACGCTATTCCCCTTGGGGACATGCCCGAGACGGTTATGACCATAATCGGTGCGGCGCCCGACAAGGACCTGATATTCACACATACATCGGGAGATAAACAAATATCCCTTGATACGAGGGATCTCCGCGCTCAGCTTGAAGATGTTCCGCTTGATACTCCGGACGTTCTTATCTGGATAAAAGAATACCTTGAGGCTTCGTACGCTGAGATATTCGGCAACTGATTTCACCAACTTGCAAAAATAATATTTAACCATACAGGAGAAGGTCAAATGAAAAGTTTAGCAGAACTTTCCGCCATCCGCGACAAGATGAAGAACCAGGTTGCCTCCAGAGCAAACGACCTTGAGGGAACCAAGATCATCGTCGGCATGGCTACCTGCGGCATCGCTGCAGGCGCACGCCCCGTTCTCAACGCTT
>JAZQFL010000198.1:0-5616 GCA_045539485.1 Eubacteriales bacterium | reverse complement strand
GTTGTCGAACATCTGCTGAGCCTTTATATTGGCTCCGCCGTGACGGGGACCCTTAAGGGAGCAGATCGCAGAGGATATAGCGCTGTACGTATCGGAGCCTGCAGAGGAGATAACACGGGTGGTGAAGGTGGAGTTGTTACCGCCGCCGTGCTCTGCGTGCAGAACGAGGCACAGGTCAAGGAGCTTTGCTTCCTCTTCGGTATATGATTTATCCGAGCGGAGCACGCGCAGGAAGTTTTCCGCGGTGCAGAGATTGTTTGAGGGGTTGTGGAGGGTAAGGCTCTTATTCTTGAAGAAGTTACGGTATACCGCATATGAATGCGCGGCGATGATGGGCAGACGGGCGATAAGCTCTACGGACTGCCTTATCATATTGTCAAGGGAGTTATCCTCGGGGTTTTCGTCATAGGAGTAAAGCGCAAGAGTGGAGGTAGCCATCTTGTTCATAATATTGGGCGAGGGCGCCTTCATTATGATATCCTCGGTGAAGCGGGGAGGGAGGAAGCGGCAATCGTCCATAAGGCTGTCAAACTGTTCAAGCTGCTCGGCTGTGGGAAGCTTGCCGAAGAGAAGAAGGTACACAGTCTCCTCGAATCCGAAACGGCTCTCCTCCATAAATGCGGTAACAAGGTCTTCCACGTTGTATCCGCAGTAATAAAGCTCGCCCTTTGCGGGAGTGCGCTCGCCTTCATTTATAATATAACCGTGAACGTTACCCTTTCTTGTAACACCTGCGATAACGCCTGTGCCGTCCGCCTCGCGCAGACCGCGCTTGATATACGGTTTGTTTTGTGCAGATGCGGGGATCGCATAATGATCTCTGCTGTCGTTTATAAGCTTAGAGAGAGTCTCGCGTGCGCGGGATTCCTGCTCAGAATTGTTGATGATGTTGTAGTTCACGAAAAAACCTCCGCTGTGTATAAATGCCATAATTACGAATAATAGCATTATGATAACACAGACGGAGGCAAAATGCAAGATTAATTTCAAAAAAATTCAAAAAATGCCAAAAATCCCGAAAAATCAGTTGAGATACGAAGCCATTATGCTCAATAATTCGCCGCGACTTGCGAAAGAGCCAAGGTTTATAAGGCGTTTTATGCGGTATTTCACCGTGCTCTCGGATGCGTGGAGCATTTCTGCAACGTCCGCATTCTTCATTCCCGCATTGATGCCGCGCAAGATCTCGATATCAAGCGCATCGCAATCGGCAAGTATTTTTTCCGCAAGCATATAATCGGTCAGGTGCATATCGGCAAACAGGTCGAATTTGTCGTTTGCGGATGGAGTGGGAGGGGTTATACTGCTAACGTATGGAATTGATGCTGTGCTCTCGCGCACGTCAATATCGCAGTTCATTTTGACCGTAATATAAGAAAGAGTGGGATCCTTGCATATCTTGGAGTAGATATCAACGGCGGATCTGCCTGCCTTTACACAGTCAAGTGTTGCTACGGTAAGGCGGGAGTTGATGTTTTTGCGGTAGGCGATGTCACCGAATCCGGAAACGAAGATGTCCTCGGGTACGCGTATGCCCGCGTTTTCAAGCGTTTGCATAAGCATGAGCGCCGCAACGTCGTTTGCGCTTATCACGGCATCGTAGTTTGCGGCAAGGGGAACGAGGCTTTCGCACACGTTTTTGGTCTGCCCGCGGAAAAAGAAGATATCATTATAAGTAAAGCGGCTGTCGTAACGCAGAAATGCCTTCATTTTCAATAGATCGGCGGGGCTGTCGTTATTAATGCCGAACAGCGCAACGCGCTTTCTGCCGTTAGCGTAATAGTAATCAAGCAGGCTTTCCGTCGCTCTTTCGTAATCCGCAACCGAGTACCCCGATGCGATAAGACCGTTTTGATTAGCGCATCCTACAAGTATGGGCTTTTTACCTTTACTTCTCAGCATGCGCGTAACGCTTACGGTCCAATCAAATGACGAGCCGATCGCAAGCACGCACGTTGCATCCGCATGTGAATCGGGAAGGCAAAAGCCGTCGCTTTCCGCACTTACGGTCTCCCAGCCCTTGGATTTTGCCTCCTCGGTTATTCCGCGCAAAAAAAGGGAGGTCCAATGAGTGCTTGCGTTTCCCGTTTGGATGAGAATATACGCCTTCACGACATCGCCTCCTTTTTGCTTACCTATTAATTGTAACATCGCGCCGAAAAACTTGTCAAGACAAAAAAGTAAAAAACTTTGCCTTAATATTTAAACTTGAAAGCTCGTGTTTATAATGGTAGAATGTAGACGTAGAAATTTTATTATTCTAAAAAGGAGACGACATGAGCAAGAAAGCATCAGTTAAGTTTGAAAAGCTTACGATCCCCACTTATCAGCCCGGTGCACCCGAGAGCCTTCCCATGTTCTTTGAGAAGAAGCCCTATCAGGGAGCAAGCGGACGTCTTTACCCCATCCCCTTTACCACTAAGATCAGTGATGAAAAGAAGGATGTGGTATACAACGGCGCAGTCCTTGAAAACGAGTACATCTATCTTGAGGTGCTTCCCGAGATAGGCGGAAAGATCCAGCGCGCACTTGATAAGACCACAGGCTACGATTTTGTTTACCACAATAAGGTAATCAAGCCCGCAATGGTTGGCGTTGCAGGTCCTTGGGTATCCGGAGGTATTGAGTTCAACTGGCCTCAGCACCACCGTCCCACTACATATATGCCCCTTGAAGCAAAGATAGAGGAAAATGAGAACGGTGAAAAGACCGTTTGGGTCGGTGAGGTCGATCCCCTTTACAGAATGAAGGGTATGGCAGGAATCACTATCGTTCCCGGCCGCTCTTACTTCCGTGCAAAGGTTCAGCTTTACAACAGAACACCCTACCGCCAGCCCGTTATGTGGTGGGCTAACCTCGCCGTTGAAATTAACGACGATTACCGCGTTGTATTCCCGCCGGACGTTGAGTACGTTAATGACCATGACCGCCGTGCGGTCCTTGAGTGGCCTATCGCAAAGGGTGTATACCACACCGCACGTCCCTTCGATTTCGGCGACGGTACCGATATTCACGACCTTTCCGCAGTCCGCGTTCCTTCCTCCTACCTTGTATCCAAGGGACAGAGCGATGCGGACTACATCTCCGGCTACGACCACTCCAAGCAGTGCGGTATCGTAACCGTTGCAAACCATCACATCTCCCCCGGTAAGAAGCTCTGGCACTGGGGTAACCACCCCTTCGGTAAGAAGTGGTGCTCCAACCTTACCGACGACGGCTCCACCTACGTTGAGCTTATGACCGGTGTATACACCGATAACCAGCCCGACTTTACCTGGCTTATGCCTTACGAGACCCGTACCTTCGATCAGTACTGGTATCCCGTACGCGACATCGGAGAGGTAAAGAACGCTACCATCGATGCTGCTATCAACGTTGAAGAGCGCAACGGAAAGATCTACGTAGGTCTTTACGCAACCGGCGACTTTGGTAACGGCAGGATCGTTCTTAAGGAAGGCGATAAGGTACTCCTTGACGAGAGAGTTGACTGCTCTCCCGAGAAGACCTATCAGACCCTCGTTGATGCAAACGGTGTTGATTTCACCAAGGTAAGCGCAAGCTACACCGATGCTGACGGCAATGAGCTTGTCGGCTACAAGTACTATCAGCGCGGTAACAAGAAGCCCATCGAGGTGCGTAAGCCCGCACTTCCTCCCAAGGAGATAGGTACTGTCGAGGAGCTCTTTATTAACGGTAAGCACCTCGAGCAGTACAGACACTTCGCATACAAGCCCGAGGATTACTATCTTGAGGCTCTCTCCCGCGATCCCGGCGATTCCCGCTGCAACACAGCACTTGCGGGCATGATGCTTAACCGCGGACTCTTTGAAAAGGCTATCGAGTATGCAGACAAGGCTATCGAGCGTCTTACTCTCCGTAACGATAACCCCGATGATACCGAGGCTCTTTACATCAAGGGTATCGCACTCCGCTTCCTCGGCCGTGACGATGAGGCATACGATGCTATCTACCGCGCCGTTTGGAGCTACAAGTATATGTCTGCCGGCTATTACGCACTTGCAGAGATCGATGTAAAGCGCGGCAACATCGCACTTGCTATCGAGCATCTTGATGTTTCTCTCTCCGTTAACACAATGAACCTCAACGCACTCCGTCTCAAGAGTAAGCTGACAGGCGATGCAGAGATAGAGAAGAGAATTGCAGAGCTTGACCCCCTCTTTGACGCTGAGCCCGATAAGCACGAGTATTTCATCGACCGCGCTGTTGACTATATGCGTGCAGGTCTGAAGGCTGATGCTCTCGCAGAGCTTGACAAGGCAGATCAGACTAAGCCCGAGGTCCTTTACCACAAGGCGTACATCACCGGCGACATAAGCTATGCCGAGGCTGCTGAAAAGCTTGACTGGGCACTTTGCTTCCCCGCACGTCTTGATGATATCGCAGTACTTAAGTTTGCGGACACCGCAATGGCTAAGTACTATCTCGGCTGTCTCTACTATGACCGCTTCCGTTACGATGAAGCAATTGAGATGTGGGAGGCTGCAGTTGCGGCTATTCCTACCCTCGCTCCCGCTTGGCGTAACCTCGGTCTTGCTTACTATGATAAGAAGCACGATTACGACAAGGCGCTCAACGCACTTCAGAATGCGCTTGACAACGCGCCCACTCAGTCCCGTATCTTCTACGAGCTCTGCCAGCTGAAGAAGAACGGCGGAAAGTCCCTTGAAGAGAGACTTGAGCTCCACAATAAGTACCCCGAGCTCTGCGCCGACAGAGACGACTGCACTCTTGACAAGTCCATTATCCTCACCCAGCTCGGCAGACTTGACGAGGCGCGTGACATTCTTCTTGCTCACCGCTTCCATACCTATGAGGGCGGAGAGGGTAACCTTACCCGCCACCACGCATGGCTCTACACCATCCGCGGATTTGAGGAGCTGAAGAAGGGTAATGCCGCAGCTGCTCTTGCAGAGTTTGAAAAGGGCTACACCTTCCCGCTTTGCTACGGCGAGGAAAAGAACTACTTCGCTCAGGAATCCCACCTCAACTACGGAGCCGCACTTGCCGCTAAGGAATGCGGAAATGAGGCAAAGTATGCTGAGTATCTCGCTGAGGCTGAGGTAGATCATGCAGCTCCCACCGAAATTTCTTACTTCCGTGCGCTTGCTTATATCGCAGACGGAAAGCAGGATGAGGCTGAGGCACTGCTCAAGCAGATGATCGCAAACGGCGAAAAGGAGATCGCCGACAAGGATATCCCCGCATACTACGGCGTTGGTTCTCCTTGCCCCTGCCCCTTTGAGTACAACTTTGACGAGCGCCACGTTGTAAAGGGAAGCATCCTTAAGGCATTCGGTTACCTCGGACTTGGTGATAAGACTAAGGCGCTTGATGCTGTAAAGGATGCAGAAAAGCTCGATCCCACCAACTTTGCCGCTTACGTATTCCACAAGTTCGCTGACGAAGGTAAAACGATATGAAAATATTCATTTCGTTTTTGCTTCTTGCAACGTTTGTTCTGCCGCTTTGCGGCTGCGGTGCTAACGTACCGCAGGTAACGACCGATTCCGCAAACGGTACTGAAACACCCGCAACTGAGGCAACAGAGCCCGTTACCGATCCGGTAACGGAGCCTGTTACCGAGGAAACCCTTCC
>JAZQFL010000197.1:0-6328 GCA_045539485.1 Eubacteriales bacterium | reverse complement strand
ACCGCCCTTACCGCCTCGGCAGATTATCTTTTCTTCGCCTGCGGAAATATCGCAGAGAACTCTGCCCGTTTCCTTATCCTTGCTAAGAGTTCCGGGAGGAACGGGAATGCGGACGTCCTCGCCCTTTTTACCGTGCATTTTTCCTGCCATTCCGTTACCGCCGTTTTCCGCGACAAATTTTCTCTTATAACGGAATGACAACAAGGTATTTGAACCTTCGTCAGCATAAAAAACGATATTACCGCCTCTGCCGCCGTCTCCGCCGTCGGGACCGCCGTTAGGCACGTATTTTTCACGCCTGAAGGAGATAGCGCCGTTACCGCCGTTACCTGCCTTAGCGTATATGGTTATAAGGTCAATAAACATTTATCAGTCCTCCTTGTCGCCGCGCTCGCGTACGACTATCTTAATGGGAGTACCCTTAAAGCCGAAAGTCTCGCGGATCCTGTTCTCCAGATATCTCTGATATGAGAAATGGAAAAGCTCCGCATCGTTACAGAAGTATACAAACGTGGGGGGCTGAACTCCGGACTGAGTTACGTAGTAGATCTTCAGGCGCTTGCCTTTATCGGACGGAGGCTGATGACGGGCTTCCGCATCGTTCTGCATATCGTTGAGAAGACCTGTGGTAATTCTCGTTTTAGCCTGATTGTCTACGTAAACGATCTGCTTGAAGAGCTCGTTATACATTCTCTGACCCGTAAGCGCGGAAACAAAGATAATGGGCGCATAGGTCATATAGGAAAGCGAATCGTATATCTTCTTTTCAAATTCGCGTACCGTCTTGTTATCCTTGGTTACAAGGTCCCACTTGTTAAGCAGGATAATGCAAGCCTTGCCCGCCTCGTGAGCGATACCCGCGATCTTCTCATCCTGGTCGGTAATTCCTTCGCTTGCGTCGATAACAATAAGGCATACATCGGCACGCTCTACAGCCGCTTTCGCGCGCAGAACGGAAAAATGCTCTATTCTGTCCTCTATCTTGCTCTGACGGCGGATACCCGCAGTATCGATAAAGTTGAACTTACCGTACTCGTTTTCAAGATAGGAGTCAACAGCATCACGCGTTGTTCCGGGGATATTGGAAACGATGTGTCTCTCGGAGCCGACAACGCGGTTTACAATTGAGCTCTTGCCCGCATTCGGCTTGCCGATAACAGCTACGTTGATAACGTCCTCATCCTGCTCCTCCTCGCTGTCGGAGGGGCAAAGCTCGAAAGCAAGATCAAGAAGATCTCCCGTTCCGCTTCCGTGGATGGAAGAAAGCGCGATAACGTCCTCGCCTATACCGAGCTCGTAGAATTCGTAAAACTCGGCAGGAAGGGCACCGACGGAATCCACCTTATTAACTACGGTGATTATCGGCTTATTTGAGCGCTTGAGCATCAGTGCGATCTCTCTGTCATCGGCAAGCAGACCGCTTCTGACATCACACATAAAGAAGATAACGTCAGCGGCGGCAATCGCGAGCTCGGACTGGAGGCGCATCTGCTTAAGTATAACGTCCTCAGACTTGGGCTCTATTCCGCCCGTGTCGATAATAACGAATTTTTTATTAAGCCATTCGCCCTCGCCGTAGATACGGTCGCGGGTAACACCGGGAACGTCCTCAACAATGGAGCGGCGTTCGCCGATAAGCTTATTAAACAGGGTACTTTTTCCAACGTTTGGACGACCCACTATTGCAAAAACAGGTTTTCCCATTATATCACATCCTTAATTGGTGAATTGGTCATTGAAGTATTCCGACGCATCGTCGGCGGAAATGTAAAACAAAGCATATCCGCCCTGAAGCTTGGCAAGCTCCACACAAACGGTAGCCTTGTCAGCATCAAAGTATACCGAAGGGTAGATACCGTAATCTACTCTGTACTGTACAAGAGCTTCGGATATTTCGTTTGCAGTAAGCTCTACACCGTCCGCGGCAGTGAATATACCGTTTTCAAGTGCGTTTTTCAGTTTATCAAGGTCCTTTATCAGTTTCTCGGGATAAAATACCTCTCCGGTAAGCAGATCGATATTTAATGCCGAGTATGCTTTGGAGGGCAATTCATCCGAGCCGCCGGTGAAAACATCTATCGTAACGTAAAATTCTACGGAAAGATATCTCTCATCGTGCAGATACGTGTTGCACGCGGTGGTCTTATAAATTATCTCTGCACCTCCGTTGACCATAGAAGCGGCACCGGGAAGCGAGCGCTTGAACAGATTATTGCAAGCGGCCTCGATCTCCATATTTATCCTATAAGAAAGATCGGAATTATCGGCAACGGTGACTTTGGGATAAATAAAAGTTTTTGTGCTGCCCGCGGCAGAAGCTATGTTTTCCGTACGTGTTACAAGCTCTATCTGCGGTGCGGAAGAAACGGCAGGCTCATCCGAAACAAATTCAGTGATTTCGGAAGTAACATCCGTTGTAAGCGGAGTTGTTACAACGTCATTATTCTTGCCGCAAGAAGCAAGTACAAGTAAGGAAAGCAAAACAAGTATCAATGATCTCTTCAAGGCATCTCCTTTCCGAGGATGCGGTAAACAAGCTCCTCTGCACCGTCACAAGCCGTGATTTTCACATCTAAAGCATCGGAAAGCTCGGACGGGTACATTCCGTCAAGAAAGTCGCCGACTCCCGTGCGCAACGAATTTGCGGGAATATACAGCTCCTCGCCAAGTTCCTTGTCTTTTAAAGCGGCGAGTATATCCTTACCCGTAAGAAGACCCGATACGGTTATGTTCTTCCCGAAGGTAAGATTATCCACAGCATATACACTGCAACGGATTCCGCTGTACTTTTTCTCTATGCGCTTTGCAAGCTGACAGAGTATAGGATATGCCGCGTGCCCCGTGGCAATACTGATGTTTCTTTTAATGCTTTCGGAAGCGTCAACGGTATCGAGAGCATACAGAGAATCCTGAACAAACAGCGTGCACATACCAACGCCGTTTTCAAGCTGAGGGTAGCCCTCGTAAAACGCTTCATCGGGAAGATCTCTTCCGCATCTGAGGTAGAATTCATCGGAAGCAAAGAAGGTACGCTCGCCGTGCTCGGCTTTCATTTTGTCACCGAAAGAATTGATGATGTCAATGCATTCAGCGCATTCCTCGGCAGAAAAATGAGTAAGCGGGCAAAGCCCCGCGCGGTGGTCGGTAAGACCTGCGGGAACAACGGAAACGCTGTTAAGCTTTGGCGAAATTGCGGACATATCCATAAGGGTACGGCGCAGTGCATCTCCGTCGTTTACACCTTTACATAACACTATCTGTGCATTGACCTCGATATTCGCGGCAGTGAGGCGCGGAATGTATGAAAGCACCTCGCCTGCGCGCTTGTTCTTCATCATCTTTACGCGAAGCTCGGGGTCTGTCGTGTGAACGGAAATATTGACCGGAGAAAGGTGCATTTCAATAATGCGGTCTATATCTCTGTCCTCAAGATTTGTGAGGGTAACGTAATTTCCGTGTAAAAACGAAAGGCGCTCGTCGTCGTCCTTAAAATAAAGCGTTTCGCGCATGCCCTTCGGCATTTGGTCGATAAAGCAGAAGATGCACTTGTTTTTGCAGGTCTTCTTTTTATCCATAAGCGGAGTTTCGAAATCAAGTCCGATATCGTCATATTCGTCCTTTTCGATATCTACCGTAAAGCGCTCCGAGTTTCTTTCAAGAACGATAGAAACATTTGCCTCGGTCAAATAAAAGCGGTAGTCAAGCACGTCTCTTATTTCGTGTCCGTTTACGGAAACAAGAACGTCACCGATGCATATTCCCTTTTTCGCGGCAATCGATGTTTTTTCGACTTCGGTTATCTTTACCACAGTACCGCCTCCATTCGCACATAACTATACAGATTATATTAAACCACAAATCTCTAAAAACTGCAATACCAAAAGCAAAAATTTCTTTACAAATCAAGTGTGCCGTAGTATACTGATTTCATAAATACATTATGGAGGCACACCGTGGATACAGCTGTCAAAAAGATATCGGACGCGGTCGACAAGCACCGCGACAGTATTCTTGAAACCGAAAGATACATATGGAACAACCCCGAAACAGGCTACAAGGAATGGAAGACCCATGCGCACCTGAAGGCTAAATACGAGGCACTCGGCTATACGGTGCACGAGGCAGGCAACGTACCAGGTTTTTACGTCGATATTGACACGGGTAAAGAAGGACCCTGCGTACTTGTACTCGGAGAGATGGACTCCGTTATCTGCCCCGAGCATCCCGAATCCGATAAGGAAACGGGCGCGGTGCACTCCTGCGGACACAACACGCACAGCGCTTCCCTGCTCGGCATTGCCGCCGCACTTACCGAAGAGGGCGTTCTTGACGGGCTTTGCGGCAAAATAAAGCTCTGTGCCGTTCCCGCCGAGGAGCTGCTTGAGATAGAATTCCGCTCCGAGCTTAAAAAGCAGGGGGTTATTAAATATTTTGGCGGTAAGAGCGAATTTCTCTCCCGCGGATATTTCGACGGAGTTGACCTTGCATTTATGGTACATGCAGGCGGTAGATTCGGTGTACGCAAGGGCTATCACATCGGCTGTATTGCCAAAAAGATAATTTACAAGGGCAAAGCCGCCCACGCAGGCGGAGCTCCCCACGCGGGCAGAAATGCACTTTACGCAGCAACCTGCGGACTTAATGCCGTAAACGCAATAAGAGAGACCTTCCTTAATATGGATTACATACGCGTTCATCCCATTATGACTTCGGGCGGAACTATGGTAAATGCCATACCCTCCGAAGCAAGGCTTGAAAGCTACGTGCGCGGAAAGACCTTTGATGCCATCAAAAAGGTTAACCGCAAGGTAAATCAAGCCCTTGTCGGAGCCGCGCTTTCTATCGGTACCAATATTGAGATCATCGACTTCCCCGGCTATTCCCCCACGCTTCAGGATGCGAATCTCGCCGATGCTTTTGCAGAGGCTGCCGCAAGCGCTATTCCTCAGTATGAGTTCAGGGTATACGGCGGTGTAGCAACTGGAAGCACCGATATGGGCGATCTTTCCTGCCTTATGCCCGTTCAGCACGCAGAAGCTGCGGGAGCGAGAGGCACGGGCCACGGAATGGACTATTACATCGTCGACCCTGTTGCCGCTTGTGTTGACTGTGCAAAGCTGCAGATAATGCTTCTGCGTATCCTTCTGCAAAACAACGGCGAGCGCGCAAAGCAGATAGTTGCCGAATATAAGCCTGAGTTTACATCCAAGGAAGAATATCTCACGTTTATCGACAGCCTTAACGACAGCGGAGACCGTATCGAATATCTTGAGGACGGAACCGCTAAGGTGAGAATAGACAAATAAAAACCGCATAAAAAAATTGCTTCTGCAAAGGAGACGTACTCTTAAGGACAGTTTTTAATCGAATAGAGTTTGTTACCTACCGAAAGTATATTTACAACTGTCGTGCCTGTTTTATCGCGGGTGCGACAGTTGTTTTTTCTTGACATAATTATCTTTTAATAGTATAATTTCAACAAGAAACCCAAGTCAAATAGGAGGATTTATGCTTTCTTTCGAAATAGGAGATACAACGGTTCATCTTGCGCCATTGTTGATTTTTATTGTTGTTATTGTGCTGCTTACAGCTATTGTTAAAACCAAACAAATAAATTCAATGAAAAAGCTGTGTCAATCCGGAGATTATGAAAAATCGATTTTTCTCGCCAATAAATTGATTACGTATTATACGCGCAGTTTCAAATTATACCGCGTCAAACGCATAAAGTTGGAAATTGAAGCCTTCCATGTTTGGCTTGCCATATCTTATTTGGGATTATCAAAAAACGATATGTTTTGGGAACACATAAACAAGGTCGAGCAACAACAGAATTTAAAGTACTGTTGGATAGCTATGTATTTCGTTCTGCAAAATGATATTGAACAGGTGAAGCTTTATAAAGAAAAAATAGAACCGACCGAAGAAATGAAGAATACTCTCGCACTTTTAACGGGTGTTGTGTTGTGCGAGGAAGGAAAAGTAAGTAAGGGAAAAGAAATATTATCCGAAATTCTTCCTAACTTGAACTTTGAGTTAACAAAACAAATTGTATTAAAATATACGGTGTAACAACCATACCTTGCAGGACAAGAAATGCAGAAAGAGGGGGACGAACAAAAACTCTTTTTGTTATCCTTGGCCTTCCGGAAGGTAGAAAAAGCCTCCCTTGTGCACGCGTTAGCGTGACGGAGGGATTGTAAAGGTTAAGTTTCTATAAAACAATCCCTCATCCGCCTTCGGCGTCAGCTCCCTTTGCACAAGGGAGCCTTTTCTTTTGTTCATCTATGACTCGTCATTTTTCCTGACAAGCACTGCATTTGTGGAC
>JAZQFL010000196.1:0-2373 GCA_045539485.1 Eubacteriales bacterium | reverse complement strand
CTTCTCTGCCGACAAGGGTATTTTCCATACCCGTGGGAGTTCCCACGTACGCAATTTCCGCATCGGGGTCATTTGCTTTAATAGTATCGGCTATCGCAAGAGCGGGATTGATATGACCGGCAGTTCCGCCGCCTGTAAGTAAGTATCTCATCTTTATGTCACTTTCTGATATAAGAGTAACGGGATATTGAAAGCATTATTCCCATTTCCGCCGCCAGCACGATAAGGGACGAGCCTCCGTAGCTGAAAAACGGCAATGAGATTCCCGTGTTGGGCATCGTATTTGTTACGACTGCAATATTGAGAAGCACCTGAATAGCTATGTGCGCGGATATACCGAACGCGGTTATGCTTGCAAATGCATCGGGCGCTCTTTTTGCAATGTACATTCCGCGCCAAACAAGCAGGGCGAACAGAAAGATCACCGAAAGCGCTCCGATAAATCCAAGCTCCTCGCAAACGATAGTGAAGATAAAATCGTTATGCGGCTGAGAAACGTAGCTGTATTTAAGCCTGCTTTCACCAAGGCCAAGACCGAAGGGACCGCCCGAGCCTATTGCATAAAGGCCCTGAATGGTCTGCCAACCGCCCTCAAGGCGGTATTTATACGGATCCTGCCAAACAAGCACACGGTCCGTTGCATACGGGAATACCGTAATGAGCAGAACGATAGCACCCGCACCGATAAGTCCGATCAGCGCAAGCCAGCGCCAGTCACTGCCCGCATAGAACATTACTATAAGCGAGAGCATCGTGATAATGGCAAGTCCAGATATATGCTTTTCAAGCATTACAAGGACGTCAACTACACCGAGAAGCGCAAGCGGAATAACTATACCGTAAAGGAACGAGGTCCTTCTGTTTTTTCTCTTTGTGATTCTGTATTCAAGTCCGTGTAACGCACGGTTTTTCTTATGTGCAAGAATTCTTTCTTTATTTCGGCTGAAAAAGCGGGCAAATACGAGAACAAGCGTAACCTTAGCAATTTCGGAAGGCTGTACCGAGATTCCGAAAAGCGAGAACCAGCGCTGAGCACCACCGCCCGCAAATCCGATAATAAGAACAAGCAGAAGCATTCCGAGTGTTATCAGATACAGTATATCGGCAACTCGGTAGTAAAGCTTATAAGGAAACCACGCCGCAAGCGGCATAATAACGAGCGCAAGAAAAACGAAGAACAGCTGTTTCTTTGCAAAATAGAAGCTGTCTCCGAATCTTGCAAGGGCATCCGCATAGCTTGCCGAGAATACCATTACCGATCCGAAAGCAAGCAATATGAGAACCAAGACGAAAAAGACCGTGTCAAAGCCGGAGCGGCGCAACGTCAGCTCTCCGACCTCACCCTTGACCTTCATTTCGGGACGGCGCACTACGGGGTTATTGATGCTTTCAACAAGCTCGGACTGCTTTTTCGTTTCATTTGGCAGAAGGAGCGCCCTTCCCTCCTTCCTCGGGTCAACGGTCTTTTTTCTTTTCATTTTGTCTCCTGTCAGATAGCAAAATAAGATATGACGGAAGCAACTGCGGTAACAGCAGCAAATACGTAACCGATCTTCAGTTCGCCCCATCCGCACATCTCAAAGTGGTGGTGGATCGGAGCCATTTTAAACACACGCTTTTTGGTAAGCTTGTAGCATCCGACCTGAATAATAACGGAAGCCGCCTCAACTATGAAGATTATTCCGTAGATGATAATGAGGAAGGGCTGAGCAAGCATAAATGCGGTACCCGCAAATAGTCCGCCAAGGTAAAGGGAGCCGGTATCGCCCATAAACACACGCGCGGGATGATAGTTGTAAACGAGGAATCCGAGAACTCCGCCTATAATACCCGATGCAACTATGCAGAGGGGAATGTTATCGGTCTTTATTGCGGCAAGAAGCAGAAAGCCGCCGGCAACGAAAGATATCATACACAAAAGACCGTCAATACCGTCCGTAAGATTTACGGCATTTACTATACCCGTGATAAGTATGAGAGCAATGAAGAAGTATCCGAATCCGAGGTCGAGTTCAATGGATGTAAAGGGGATACGAAGCACTCCGTCGATAAGCCCTGCCGCCTTCATTCCCGCAAGATAAAGCCCTGCACAAAGGACCTGAAGCAGATATTTCTGTGACGCGGTCAGACCCTCGTTCTGCTTTTTCTGCAGCTTGCGCCAGTCATCAAACATACCCACAAAGCCGTTAGCAGTACCTAGGAAAAGTGCAAGCGCACCGCCGATGCACATATTTCTGTCAGCGGCCCCGCTTTGGGCGGCGTAAAGGAGAAGAACACCGCCCAAGAGGGTTATCACGGAGAAGAAGGCAAGACCGCCCATCTGAGGCGTGCCTTCCTTTGATTTATGCCATCGGGGTCCTATATCAAGGATCT
>JAZQFL010000195.1:0-3099 GCA_045539485.1 Eubacteriales bacterium | reverse complement strand
GAGGGCACAAACACCATAACCGCTTCCTACGCCGCACTTGATATCGAGGGCGAGGCATACTTCCGCGGCGAGGGTACGCTTATCTTAAGCGGCGGTGAGGTAGGCTTCCTTAACCCCATCAATATGGACGACAAGAAGGTAATAATCGAATCCGGCACGTACATAATTAACTCCGAGGGCGTTGGAATCAGCTCCCCCTATGCCACCTTCAGCCAGACAGGCGGAAGCATTGAAATAAACTGCAAGGGCGAGGCCATCGTCGGCCGAGAGATCCGTCTTACGGGCGGAACTCTTAAGGCAAACAACTCCGTGCACGCAACAAACAAGCTCGTTGTTTCTTACACCACGCTTGATATAAACTCCCCCGCATCGGCTCTTATCTCCGACAAAACGCTTTCCGTTAACGGAGTTAAGCTCGTTTCGAACGGAGAAGCTCTTAACGAGTACGCGGGCGAGACCGGCATAAAGACCTCCCCCCTCTCCAAGGCGAGAACCACCAGTATGCTTTTCGAGCTTATGGGTATGAAGGGCGTTTCCATAGCGCTTGACTACGTTATCTTTGCCGTTTGCATACTCGCAGTTGCGGCAATAATAGTTGTACCCAAGCTTATTAAAAAGAAAAAGCTCCGTATCGCACTTGAAAAGTACGAGGCGGAGAATGCGGCAAAGAAAGCAGAAAAGGGAGCAAAGTAATGGCAAAGGATCTTTCCGCCATTTGGAACGATGACGGACTTGAGGTAAAGGGCGTTTATGCCGAGGAAAGATACAACGGCGCGATAATACGCGTGTACCGCGAGGAAGTCGAGCTTCCCGACGGAAAGCACGCGCATTGGGACGTGGTGCGCCACCTCGGTGCCGTGTGCGTTGTTCCGATAGACGAGGACGGCAACGTAATTCTGGTGCGCCAGTACCGCTACCCCGCAGGGCGCGTGATGCTGGAGATACCCGCAGGAAAGCTCGAAAGCAAGGATGACGACCGCCTCCTGCGCGCAAAAAAGGAGCTGAAGGAGGAAACGGGTGCAGTTGCCGCCGAGATGATATGCCTCGGCGATATATATACCACTCCCGCATACGTTGACGAGCGGATAACCATGTATCTTGCAAAGGGACTTACCTTTGGCGAAACGCATCTTGACGACGGAGAATTTCTTACCTCGCTCAAAATGCCGCTTGAAGATGCGGTAAAGCTCGTTTGCGAGGGAAAGATTGAAGACGCAAAGACCCAGGCGGCGCTTTTGCGCGCTTATGTAATGAAACTCGAAGGAAGGCTTTAAGCTATGTATGCAATAACGCCCGAATTAATGAGAAAAATAGATGCCGAACAGGCAAAGCTTCAACAGAACGGCGAAAGGACCCTTATGTACAATGCGGGTCTTTGCGCCGTTTCGGCTATTGAAGGGAAAATTACGGGAGAGCGCGCCGTTATTCTGTGCGGCGCGGGCAACAACGGCGGTGACGGCTACGTTATTGCCGAGGAACTACGCCTGCAGGGATGGGACGTTACCGTATTTAATTACCTGCCCAAAAAGAAGCGCACCGATGCGGCAAATCACTTTATGCACAAGGCAAAGGCGGCGGGCTGTAAGATGCTTCCCCTTGAGTGCGGAGAAAAGTACGAAAAAGCCCTCTCTGCGTGCGACGTGGCGGTCGATGCCGTATTCGGCACAGGCTTTCACGGAGCACTCCCCGAGGAGCTTACCGAGCCGATGCGTATAGCATCCGAGTGCGGTGCATTTAAGGTTGCTATCGACTGCCCCTCGGGCATTGACCCGCTCTGCGGCACGGTGGACGGCACTGCGTTCATAGCGGATATGACGGTATGTATGTCCTACCCTATGCGCGGTATCTACCTGCTTCCCGCACGCGCTTACTGCGGAAGGATAGAGGTATGCGATATCGGTATGGACTACCGCTCTATTGAGAGCGAGTACAGCTTCACCGACACGGTGTGCGATAAGGATGCAATAAGAAAGGTATTTATCAAGCGAAGCGCCGACAGCCACAAGGGAACTTACGGCAGATGCGTGCTTATCTGCGGTTCCGAGGCTATGCCGGGTGCCGCAAGGCTTGCCCTTTCAGGAGCTCTCAGAATGGGGCCCGGGCTTTGCGAGCTTATAGCACCGAGGAGCGTTATCGCCTGCTGTGCCGCAGCATTCCCCGAGGCGATATACACCGAAGTGCCCGATCCACATGAGTGGAGCGATGAGGACGTCGAGAAAATAAATTCCCGCGCAAAGGAAGCATCCGCCGTGCTTTGCGGTTGCGGACTCGGCGTAAGCGAGGGAACGCAAAAGCTTGTACGTGCGCTTTGCGGTACGGAAAGTATCCGCCTTGTGCTTGATGCCGATGCGATAAACGCACTTTCCGTTATCGGCTTTGAAAAAGCCGAATGCGAAATGATACTTACCCCGCACCCAAAGGAATTTTCCCGCCTTACGGGCTGCGGTACCGAGGAGATAGGCGCGAGCCGTTATTCTATCGCCAAGACCTTTGCTTCCGAAAAGAATGCCGTGCTTCTTTTAAAGGGAGCTGACACCGTTACCGCCGCACCCGACGGGCGCGTGTGCCTGAATTCCACGGGCAATCCGGGGCTTGCCAAGGGCGGAAGCGGGGACGTGCTTGCGGGAATGTGCGCGGGTATACTTGCACAGGGCAAGAGCGCATTTGATGCCGCATCCTGCGCCGCATATCTGCACGGTGCCGCGGGCGATCTTTTAAAGAAAAAGTATTCCGAGTACGGCTATCTTACGGGCGAGCTTGCTTCTGCCGCCGCCGAGGTACTCGGACACGCACTTAATGAAGACAGATAAGCTGAAAGCACGCTTAAGCGCACTTGCCGATCTGCTCTTTCCTCCTGTATGCGTATCCTGCAAAACGCCGATACCAACTCGCTACGGCGCGTTTTGCGAAAGCTGCCACAGGGAGTTTGCCGCAGTAAGGCTGCTTCCCTGCAGGCATTGCGGCAGGGAGATGATGCACTGCACCTGTGTAAGCGAGGAGCTTGCCCGCGCGGGAATGTACCGTGTGGCTAAGGTCTGCCCGTATTACCCCGACAGAAAGACCTCTCCCGAGCTTGCGCTTCTCTTTGCAATGAAGAGG
>JAZQFL010000194.1:0-7898 GCA_045539485.1 Eubacteriales bacterium | reverse complement strand
GACTTCAAAGACTAATCCCGAAAGGTCAAGCCCCATAAGCTGCTTGCATATCATTATCTCTGCTCCAAGACGCACCTCTGGCAGACCGTCTTTGCCTTGCATGGCCTCAATAAGCTCATTATAGCGCTGTTCTCTTCGCTCAAGAAAAGCATCAACGCTTTCGCTGTCGGCATAGAAGTGGGGAGTAGCGTAGACAGTTTTTACCCCCTGAGAAGCAAGAGCGGACAGCATCCCGAGGGATGTGTCCGCGTCCTTTGCGCCGTCGTCCATGCGCGGCAGAATATGTGAATGAAAATCAGTGTATATCACTTTTTGCTCTCGGAAGGGGTGTTTGCGTCGCTTGCAAGCTGTTGTGCGGCGGTGTCTACATAAGCGCCGTACTTACCGTAACGTCCGTATTTGCCGTAACGGCTGTATTTACCGTAACGTCCGTACTTGCCGTACTTTCCGGTAAAGAGCGCACCCTCGTCGGCAACGTCGGTAACAACAACACCGAGAATCTTTCCGTCAAGCGCCGTAATGCTTTCGGCGGTATGGCGGATATCGTCGTGGCGTGTCTGTCTCTGACGTACTATCATAGTAACGTTCTTTGCATGGGAGAGAAGGGAAAGTGCGTCGGATACAACGCCGACAGGGGGACAGTCGATAAAGATAAAATCATATACCTTGCGAAGGGTATCAAGCAGCTTGCCCATATTCTTGGAGCCGAGAAGCTCGGAGGGGTTGGGGGGCATCGGTCCTGCGGTGAGCAGGTCAAGATTTGGACGGATGTCCTTTTTGAACAGCGCATCCTCAGGCTTAGAGATACCGGAAAGAAGCTTGGAGAGTCCGTCGGTATTGGGAATGTTAAATACACGGTGCTGAGAAGCGTTTCTCATATCCGCGTCTATAAGCAGAACTCTTGCTCCGGTCTGTGCCATGGTAATGGCGATATTTGCGGTGGTAATGGACTTGCCTGCATTGGGCTCGTAGCTGGTGATAAGCGTTACGTTATCCTCTGAAGCGGAGAGCGTAAAAAGCAGGTTGGTTCTGATAGTCTTATATGCCTCGGAAATAAAGAATTCCCTATGGCTATCGGTGTGGCTCTTGGAAACGTACTTGTTGTCGGTCATTGTTTGCTATCCTCCTTGGGAAGAGTCTTACCGGTGCCTTCCGCAAGAGAAGGAACCTCACCAAGAACGGGAAGACCGTGAATGGATGTGATGTCTTCGCTGCGCTTGATCGTATCGTCAAAGTAAGCGATAAGTACGATAGGACCTGCGGAGAAAATGAAGCCGATAATAAATCCGAGGACGGCATTGCGTGCGATGCCCTTGGATACCATTCGAGGTTCCGCTATATCGGCTTTGGTGGATTCAATTCTCTGTACGGAGCTTGCCTCTACCTTTTCGCGGAGAAGCTCGGCACCTCTGGTTGCCATAGCTTCACAAATATCAAGGCAAAGCTCGGGGTCCGAACACTTGATAACTATCTTAAGGATCGCGTTACCGCTCGAGGAGAAAGATACCATACCTGCAAGCGCCCTGGCTGTAACACGGGGCATACCCGTTAAGGGGTCGTTTCCTACGGCATTGGCAACCTGATTGAGAATTGCCGGGTTCTGAAGTATCTCGATGAACTGACCCGTAAGCAGGTCTGCGGCGTTTATGTCGCTGAGTGTGCTTGTATTGGGGTTTACTGTTTGTGCGTTGTGCACGAGCACAGATACGGATGTAGTGTATTCGTCCTCAACAAAGAATGCGGAGTAGACAAAAAGCAGAGCACCGCCCAGAATAGAAACTGCCAGGATCAAAGCGAGTTTTTTCGTTATCGCTCCGATCAGCATGCGCAGGTCGATAGTTTTTTCCATTGCTTGTCCTTTCTTGTACTACGGTAATTGGGCATAATTTTTCATCTTAGAATAGTATACACTCATTTTTACTTTATGTCAAGAGCAACAGCGACATTAAAATTAACCAAAAAAAAATAAATGCGTAAAAGTTTGCAAATATGTGTGCCGTCCCATTCAAAGCGCGTATATGCCAAAATTACAAAAAAAAATTACCAAAATGTCATTTTTTTAACAATATTTCAGTTGATTATATCATACTTTTGTGTTAAAATAATTGCATATTGAAAAAATAAAGCCGCAAAAGCGGCAAAATATTATCGGAGGAACTATGTACAACAAGAAAACCGTAGAAGACATTGCGGTAGCAGGCCGCAAGGTACTCGTCCGTTGCGATTTCAACGTACCTCTTAAGGATGGCGTTATCACCAGCGACAAGAGAATCGTTGAGGCTCTTCCCACCATTAAGTACCTGCGTGATCAGGGCGCTATGGTGATCCTGTGCTCCCACATGGGCAAGCCCCACAACGTATTTGATGCTAAGCTCAAGCTCGACAAGAAGGAGATCGCCAAGATCGAGAAGCTTCCCGAGGCAGAGCAGGAGGCTGCAACCGCAGCTGCTCTTGAAAAGGCAAAGGGCGACGTTAAGAAGTTCTCCCTGCAGGTAGTTGCAGATAAGCTCAACGAGCTGCTTGGCGGCGGCGTTGTCTTCGCAAGCGACACCGTAGGCGCGGACGCACAGGCCAAGGTTGCCGCTATGAAGCCCGGCGACATCGTTCTTCTTGAGAACACCCGCTTTACCGCTGCTGAGTCCAAGAATGATCCCGAGTTCTCCAAGCAGCTTGCTTCTCTTGCAGAGATCTTCGTAAACGATGCATTCGGTACCGCTCACCGCGCTCACGCATCCACCGCAGGTGTTGTTCAGCACGCAGGTCTTCCCGCTGTTTGCGGATACCTGATCCAGAAGGAGATCTCCGTTATGGGCAAGGCTCTGTCCAATCCCGAGCGCCCCTTCGTTGCTATTCTCGGCGGTGCTAAGGTTTCCGACAAGCTCAACGTTATCAACAATCTTCTCACCAAGGTAGATACCCTCATCATCGGCGGCGGTATGGCTTATACCTTCCAGGCAGCCCGCGGCTACGAGGTTGGTAAGTCCCTCCTTGACGAGACCAAGATCGATTACTGCAAGGAAATGATGGCAAAGGCAGAGGAAAAGGGAGTAAAGCTTATGCTTCCCGTTGACGTAGCAGTTGCCGATAACTTCCCCAACCCCATCGACGCTCCCATCGACGTGGAGATCGTTCCCGTTTCCGCTATCCCTGCCGACAAGGAAGGCATGGACATCGGTACCGAGACACGTGCTCTGTTTGCAGAGACCGTTAAGGCTGCCAAGACCGTAGTTTGGAACGGACCTATGGGCGTATTCGAGAACCCCACCCTTGCAAAGGGAACCATGGCAGTTGCTCAGGCACTTGCTGACAGCGACGCTACTACCATCGTAGGCGGCGGCGACTCCGCAGCAGCTTGCGAGACCCTCGGCTTTGCAGATAAGATCACCCACATCAGCACCGGCGGCGGCGCATCCCTTGAGTTCCTTGAGGGTCTTGAGCTTCCCGGTATTGCATGTCTTCAGGATAAGTAAGAGAAAGGCGATACAATGAGAAAGACCGTAATTGCCGGTAACTGGAAGATGAACATGACTCCGGCAGACACTAAGGCATTTTTCGAGGAGATATCTCCTCTTATCTCCGGCAGAAAGAGCTGCGGAGTTGTATTCTGTGTTCCCTTCGTTGATATCCCCGCCGCTATCAAGGGCGCTAAGGGTACCGGCGCAAAGATCGGTGCGCAGAACGTTCACTTTATGGAAAACGGCGCTTACACCGGCGAGATCTCCGCAAAGATGCTCGTTGAGTGCGGCGTTGAATACGTTATCATTGGCCACAGCGAGAGAAGACAGTACTTCGGCGAGACCGACGAGACCGTAAACCTCCGCACCCGTGCCGCTCTTGATGCGGGACTCAAGGTCATCCTCTGCCTCGGCGAGATGCTTGACGCACGCAAGAAGGGAATTACCAACGAGGTAGTTTCTATGCAGACCAAGCTCGACCTTGAGGGTGTTACCGAGGAACAGCTTAAGAACGTAATTATTGCATACGAGCCCGTTTGGGCAATCGGAACCGGTCTTACCGCTACTCCCGAGCAGGCGGATGAGACCTGCGGAGTTATCCGCGCTACCGTAGCTTCCCTCTACGGAAAGAAGGCCGCACGCGATCTTACCATCCAGTACGGCGGTTCTATGAATGAGAAGAATGCCGCAGAGCTCCTTGCAAAGGAGAATGTTGACGGCGGACTCATCGGCGGAGCTTCCCTGAAGCCCGCAGCATTCGCGGCTATCGTTGCCGCTGCAAACAAGAAGGCGTAAGCTCCTTCAAAAATGAATAAAGGAGGCATTGATATGCAAGTGTTAAAGAAAAGGCTGTTACCGTTCTTACTGCTTGCGGTCATTGCCTCCTTTCTGTTTGCTTCCTGTGCAGAAAAAGGCACAGACCACGCGGAAACGGCAATAGTTTCCGTGCTTGCAAATAAAGATAATGAGATAGATATAAAGGCACAGCTTTCCGAAACGACAGTCAAAGCAGCGGGAGATGGCGGCAGGGTATATCTGTTTGCTGTCCTTCCCGGAGAGAGTGTTTCCGATATCGGAAAAATGACTCCTATTGCGGAAAAACGTGCCGCATCGGATATTACGTTTGTCCTTGACAGAGACGGCTCATCCTTGCCGCTTCTGTATGCAAAATTCGTTTTGGCTATCAAAAATGCGGGCACATATGAGATCGTTTCGCCCGCCGCATACGTTGAGAACCCCGAGGTGTTTGCAAAGCATTCGTTTGCAAGCCTGCCGCTCAGCAAAAAAGGACTTGCAGACGTAAGCGCGGGTGAGGCGGAGTCGCTGTTCGTTTCCCAGACCGTCATTGACGTTCCCGTAGACAAGCTTATAAACTGCGAGCACGGAGGAGAAAGCTGCGGCATCGGTGTTGAGACCTATAAGGTCTGTGCCGAGAGGGTCGCGCTTCTCGACCATCAGATACGTACGTTCAGCGATTCTGGTATTACGGTATACCTTCGCTTTATCATAAACAGCGATTCAAGCGCTGGCCGCGCACTGCCGCTTGCAGCTGTTACGGAATTTTTGTGCGATAGATATTCCGGCAGTGCGGCTGACTTTATTCTTACGTTTGATCTCGGTGCTCCCGTGTGTGACATATACACAACAGCTGCGCTCCTGCGCGCCTTCCGTACTGCGGCAGTGAGTGTGAACGATGCTGCAAATGTGTATTTTTCTGCATCCTGCATCTTTAATACCACCGAGGGCGGCGGAAGCAGGGCGCTTCTCGAAAGCCTTTTTGATTCACTTGCATATAACGGGGAGATACCGTTCGGTATAGCGCTTGATATGAGCGCGGCAAAGCTGCTGGACACCGAGGTATGGAATGATCCCGTTGCATCGGCTGACCTTTCGGGCGGATATATAACCGTCAGAAATTTGGAGATGCTGGCAGATTTCCTTCACGGTGATAAATATCTCTTTGAGGGCAAAGAGCGCAGTATAGTAGTTACAGATTTTTCCGTAAGAACTGAGGGCGATAACGGTGAGACCGTGCAGGCCACCGCCATTGCTTACGGTTATTACAAGGCGCTTTCTCTTGATACCGTAAGGGGCATAATATATGCTTCGTGCACCGATAACGGAGATACCGCGGGGCTCAGAAACGAAAACGGGGAGAAAAAAAGCTACGGCGTTTTTGCCGCTCTTAACACGGAAAGATCCGAAGCGGAGACTGAGTTTGCCCTCCGCTTTATAGGTGTAAACCGCTGGGCGGCGGTGGTCGGAAGCTTTAAGGTCCCCGCCCCCGCATACTCAAAGAATTACCTGCAGATAAAATATGCTTCTCCCTCCGACGGACTGAAGCAAAAAACTCTGTTTGATTTTACGGACGGTGCTTCAAACGGCTTTTACCCCTCGGACGGAGCCCTAAGCAGTGAGCTTGCGGAAAGAAACGAAGGCTTTGAGCTTTATTCTGTACTTGAAGCCGAGCGCGGAGAGTACGGCGGTGTTTCTGCTCCCGTTGAAAAAGGAGCTCTCAAAAAAGCAAGGCTTCTTACCTTCAAAATGCGTATTGAGGGTGAGAATGAGGGTAATGCAAATGTGCGTATACTGCTCAGCGGTACCGCGAACGGACAGTGCTCTGTTTGGTCTGCGGACGGACGGATAGTGTACGGCAGTGATACCGAAGTAGAGATAGATATAAGCTCTCTCGGTGCTTTCAGAGGCGAGATAGACCGCATAAAGATACTCACCGATGCCGATACCCAAGGTGCTGTGATAGCTCTCCGCTCGGTGGAGACTTACTATAAGCCGACATCCCCTTGGCTTATAGTACTGCTTGTTATACTTTCGCTCGGTGCGTTGTTCGGGCTTTTCGTGCTGTTTTTATACCTGCGTATGCTCTATTACAGAATGAGAAGAAAAATGCGTGCCAAAAAGCGCATTGCCACAGCTCCGCGCAAAACAGATGCTAAACAGCCTCCGAGGCAAAAACCTAAAAAGTAAAGAAAAGGCATCACCGATACCGTATCGGTGATGCCTTTTTTATCAGCTTTAAACTGTCCATTTTTTGTGCTCGGTGTGCAGAAGCTCGTGGGATCTATGAGAGAGGGGCTTTTCGAGATAGTTCTCGTAAAGTGCCTTGATCTCGGGATTTTCGTGAGAGAAGCGGAGCGTATTTGCAGAGTCAAGCGCGTAAAGCTTTTCGCCGCGCTCGGCTGCAAGCTCGGCTCCTTCGGTGATGGGCTGTCCGCCGCCGCCTGCACAGCCGCCGGGACATGCCATGACCTCAACAAAGTCATAATTTGCTTTGCCGCTCTTGATTCTTTCGATAAGCTCTCTTGTGTTGGCAAGACCGCTTACAACAGCCGCGCGGAGCGTGGTGCCGTTTACGTTTACCTCGGTCTCGCGGATACCGAACTCGCCGCGTACTACCTTGAATGCATCCGCATCGGGGTTAGTGCCCGTAAGCATGTTATATGCGGTGCGGAGTGCCGCCTCCATAACACCGCCCGTTGCGCCGAAGATAACGCCGGCACCCGAACCTGTACCGAGGGGGCTGTCAAACTCAACCTCATCAAGCGATACTACGTTTACGTGATCAGCCTTAAGCATTCTTGCAAACTCGCGGGTGGTAATTACCACGTCAACGTCCTTTGCGGTAGCATTGATCTCGGGAACGTCGCACTCGAATTTTTTGGAGCTGCAGGGCATTACGGAAATACAGCAGATCTTTGCGGGGTCAACACCGATCTTCTCTGCAAAATAGGTCTTTGCAACGGTACCGAACATCTGCTGAGGGCTCTTTGCGCTGGAAAGATTCTCGGCAAGCTCGGGGTAATTATATCTCATAAAACGAACCCAGCCGGGACAGCAAGAGGTGAACATGGGTGTAGCACCCGTACCCTTGGTAAGACGCTCGATAAGCTCGGATGCCTCCTCCATTATGGTGAGGTCCGCCGCAAAATCGGTGTCAAAGACATAATCAACGCCGAGAGCCTTTGCCGCCGCAACCATACGCTTTTCGGTAGCGACCGCTTCATCTACTCCGAGGGAATCTGCCCAAGCGGAGCGGACTGCGGGAGCTATCTGCATAACGGTAACGGTCTCTGCATCCTCTATTGCATCAAATACGATATCCGTATCGTCTCTTGCGGTAAGAGCGCCGGTGGGGCAGTGAGTGATACACTGGCCGCAGAATGCACATCCCGCTTCGGAGATCCCGAGTCCGTCGCGAACGGTGACCTTTGTATGCGCGCCGCTTCCGTTTACTTCCCAAACGGAAAGCCCCTGAAGCTTATCGCATACGTTTACGCAACGCATGCAGGAAATGCACTTGGAAGCATCGCGGAGAAGGGGAAGGGTATCATCCCAATCGTTCTTTGCTACCTTGTTTTCGTAATGAACCGTGCGGATATTGAGGTCGTTTGCAATTGTCTGGAGTGCACAGTTTCCGCTGCGTAC
>JAZQFL010000193.1:0-8062 GCA_045539485.1 Eubacteriales bacterium | reverse complement strand
TGGAGCCGCTCCCAGGTCTTGCCGCCGTCCGTGGATTTTATGCAGCTTGAGTAATGGAACATAGTGGAAACGCCGTTTCCGTTTGAGCTATAGAATAAATAGATAGCACCGTCCATGATAAGACCGCCGGTAGAAAGCTTGGATGTCTCCTTGTCTCCCGTTGCGGTAATGCGGTATATGGGAGAAGCTATCTGCCCCTTAACGTTTATTCCGTCTGCCCACACGCCATCCTTTAGGGGGGTGCCGGAGACGTTTGTGCCGGTAAGAAACTCGGATATGTTAAATCCGTCGGAAAGGCTCTCGTAGGTAGTGTCCTTTGACCTTGCAAGGGTCATGTTATTCCAGAATCTTGCGGTGTTGCCGTTGTTGGTGGTATGATCCCACCAAGCAGAAGAATCGCCGTGTCCGTGAGTGCTGAATGTATCGCCCCAAACCATATACATCCGATCATTATCCGCATCGTATATCGGAATACCGAGGTCGGCACTGCCGAAGTTTACTGCCTTGCACATCTCTTCGTTTACGGAAGAGAATCCCATAAGGCTTGAGGCGGAAATCGTGTAGCTTTTATCACCGATAGTGGCGGTGTACTCTTTTTCAAGCGTTTCCTGATAGCCTGTTATCATGGATAACTGTCGGACGCTGCCGATGTTTATGCTTGTTATTTCTTTTGCAGGCTCGGTCACGGGCTCTGTTATAGGTTCGGTCACGGGTTCTGTTGCGGGCTCCGTTATGGAAACGTCCGGCGCTCCGCAGGTGGAAAAAGTGCCGCAAAGCATTGCAACTATCATGAATATGCAAAGGCTCTTTTTCATAGATACTCCTTTTAGCAAATACAAACGTTCAATGATTATGCTTTGTTTGCAGTATATCATATGCTTTTTTATATATCAAGAAATTTTTACTTGAAATTGTTGTGCATTTTATTGGAATTGTGCAATTATTATGGTAAAATATTCTCATAGGTTAAAAAGCGGAGTGTGTTGTGAGAAAAATGTTGATCAGCGCAAGGCAAAATTATGTACAGTCAGCTTGGCCGGCATCTTTACCGGACCACAAACACAGACGGGTATAATTGGGCAAAGCCCGAGGTGTTCTGAAGCTCGGCAGAGCATAAGTTTGCCTATACCTACGGTTCGCTCAAGGGTACCGAGGACAGGTTTTCGCGGTAAACGCAGATGCCTGCGTGCTTGATAACGGCGATGTTCTTTGCGTGTATAAGTCAAATAAGCTCTCTGCTGATAAGGTTTCTTGCGTTACCAAGATATTCGGTACGGTCGGTGAGTCCTCCGGCAAGGACGAGGGCATAGTTTATGAGCTGTCTGTGCCAAAGTCCCTGATCGGGCTTTCGGGAAAAACGTCCTTTGCCGTGCTTCCTCTGCTCAATAATAGCGACGGAGGCAGTGTTGTAACCGATACACTTACAAACGCAGGCCTTACCCGGCAATCACGCTGGCCTGAGGTGGTTTTGGATTGAGTTAAAAACGATGTGCGTACGGAATAAAAAAGGTTTTGCCTCTCGGCAAAACCTTTTTATTCATTTATGCGGTATATATTACGCCTTTTCGAATCCTACAAGCACACCGCCTTTTTCCGCATAAAAGCTGCACAAGCCTCTGAATTTATGTATTTCAACGGATGCGTCCTTGAACTTTGCCTGTATCAATTCCTTAAGCTGCAATGCCGCCGCTTCGTTTTGGCAATGACCGATACTGATCTTGCCCGAGCGGAAGCCTTCTGCCTCCAGATCCGTGACGAGTGTTTCGAGAGAGTGTTTTTCGCCCCTGCATTTATGCATCGGCTCAAGCGTTCCTTCGCTGCTTGCCTTGCCTACGATGCAAATGCCCGCAATGCCCACTATCTTAGCAACGATAGGCGATACTCTGCCGTTGTTGGCAAAGGTCTTCAGGGATTTCAGCATAAATACAAGTCCCGTCTTTTTGAGATACTCGGTAATGCGGTCGCATATCTCCCCGTACGGCATACCGTTTTCGATATATTCTTCAAGCTTTTCGATCACAAGTGATATTTCGGGACCTGCGGAAAGCGTATCAATGACAAAGACGCGTTTTCCTTCGTTTTCCGATTCGTAAATCTGCTTTGCGGAGCAAGCGGAATTATAGCTTCCCGAAAGACCGCTTGTAATGGTAACGCAAAATACATCATCGGCGCCGCCAAAGGCCTCAAGCCAATCGTTTGTATTGGGGCAAGAGGATTTTGATCTATCCTTGTATGCATCCATAAAAGCTACCATTTGTTTACATCGAGAGCTTCATCGTCAACAAATTCCCGCTCTGCGGTGATGATCTTCATGGGTGCGCATGCAAATTCGGTCTTATTTAATTCAAACATATCGCAGGACGAGTCTGCAACTATTCTAATTTTCCTCATGGTGTTTCTCCTATCGCTCAAACAATTACTGCTGTAGTATACCACAAAGATGTTAACCTGTCAACATCTTTTGCGGATTATCTGTTTTGGGCAGTGCTTTGGGGCAGAGGCGCTAAAACTTTTGCCGAAATCGGTTGACAAATATTCATCATTATGATATACTACACAAGTTAAAAGCGTTTGAGCAGGAACCAGTATCCGTATTTTGTGGTATCAGAGAGTTGCCGTTTGGTGCAAGGCAATTATCGCGGTTCGGTGAATTCCTCCTGCGAGCTGCGGATTGAAAACCGATAGTATCGGTCGGTAGGTCTTGCCGGTTGCAACCGTTATATTGCGGAGGTGTGGCTGCACTTCGTGAGGCTCCTTACGTGAGGCGGGGCGAAGCAGAGTGGTATCACGGCGCAAGCCGTCTCTGCGTTTTTCCTTAGGGAAGAACGCAGTTTTTTTGTTTTTTAAAATAATTTATCATAAATGAGGAAAAGCGATGAAAGAAAAACTGGAAGCGTTGCTCCGTGACGGCACGGCGAAGATAGAAGCCGCACAGTCCGAAGCTGAGCTGCAAGAGGTCAAGGGTTCTCTTCTTGGAAAGCAGGGAAGCATTACCGAGCTTTTAAAGGAGATACCCAAGCTTGACGTTGCCCTCCGTCCCGAAATGGGAAAGGCCGTCAACAACGTAAAAAATCTGCTCTCCGAGCAGATAGAGGGAAGGCGCGAGGCGCTGAAGCTGAAGGCTTCCGAGATCCCTGCGGATTTTGACTGCACCATCCCCGGCATCGAGCCTAAGATAGGCGGTCTGCATCCCATTACACAGATGTGCTACGATCTTAACGACGCATTCCGCTCTATGGGCTTTGAAGTATTCAGCGGACCCGAGATCACCAGCGAATATTATGCATTCGATAATCTGAACTTCCCCCCGAACCACCCTGCAAGAGAGAGTATGGATACTTACTGGCTTGAGGGACACGATTCCGGCGAAGCGAACGACAAACTCTGCCTGCGCCCCCACCTTACGGGTGACAGCGTGCGCTATATGCAGACCCACAAGCCGCCCTACCGCTTCGTTTACCCCGGCAGAGTTTACAGAAACGAAACTACCGACGCACGCCACGAGCGCGCATTCTTCCAGTACGAGGCACTTATCGTTGATAAGGACTTCACCTATACCGCAGGTAAGGTGATGATAAAGAGCATCTTGTCGAAGGTATTCGGGCAGGACGTTCCCGTAAGAATGAGAGCGGGATTCTTCCCCTTCGTTGAGCCGGGATTCGAGATCGATATGGGATGCCTCGTATGCGGCGGCAAGGGCTGCAGCGTATGCAAGCACGTCGGCTGGATAGAGATAATGCCCGGCGGAACCCCCCACCCGAACGTACTGCGTGCCGCAGGTCTTGACCCTGACGAGTATACAGGATTTTACGTAAATATCGGTCTTGACCGACTTGTTATGATGCGCTACGGAGTTGACGACGTCCGTCTGTTCCACAGCACAGACCTCCGTTTCCTGAAGCAGTTCCGTTAAGGAGGATATGAAACATGAAATTATCACTGAACTGGATAAAAGATTACGTTAAGCTTCCCGAGGATATGGATCTTTCCCGCCTTGCCTATGACCTTACGATGTCTACCGTTGAGGTTGAGGGTACCGAAAGCCTCGCGGAGCGCTTTGATAAGATAATCGTCGGCGATATCAAGGAGGTCCTGCCTCACCCCAATGCGGACAAGCTTCGCGTTTGCAAGGTTGATATCGGTGACGGCGAGATCAAGGATATCGTTTGCGGCGGCTCCAATCTTGAGGTTGGTATGAAGGTCGTTGTTGCCTGCCCCGGCGCTATGGTACGCTGGCACGGCGAGGGCGAGCCCGTTGAGATAAAGAACGCAAAGCTCCGCGGTGTTGCAAGCTTCGGTATGATCTGCGCGGCTGTTGAGGTAGGTCTTGACGATCTCTTCCCCTGCGAGGACGACCACGGCATTATGGACGTTACCGCATTTGACGTGCCCGCAGGTACTCCCCTTGCCAAGGCTCTTGATCTTGACGATATCATCCTTGAAATAGACAACAAGTCTATGACCAACCGCCCCGACCTTTGGGGTCACTACGGTATCGCAAGAGAGCTTGCCGCTCTTTACGATCTCCCCCTTGTGGAGTTTGATAAGTACGTTCCCGAGTGCACCGACACCGTTGACGTAAGAATAATCGACACAGAGCGCTGCCCCAGATACATCGGCTCCAAGATCGAGGGACTTGGCGTTAAGCCCTCTCCCTTTGAGATGCAGAGCCGCATCTGGAGAGTAGGTATGCGCCCCATTAACGCGCTTGTTGATATCACCAACTACGTTATGCTTGCAACGGGCCAGCCTACCCACGTGTTCGATTCTGACCACATCATCGACCACATCGAGGTAAGACGTGCAAATGAGGGCGAGAAGCTTCAGCTTCTTAACGACAAGGATCTCGCACTTTCCACGGACGATCTTGTAATCGCCGATGCCGAGGGTGCTGTTGCACTTGCGGGCGTTATGGGCGGAGCAAAGGATTCCGTTCTCCCCGAGACCGACAGCGTTATCCTTGAGGTTGCAAACTTTGAGAGCCGCGGCGTGCGCAGAACTGCACTCCGTTACGATAACCGTACCGAGTCCTCCTCCCGCTACGAGAAGGCAGTAGACCCCGAAAGATGCGATCAGGCACTCTCCCTCGCAATGAAGCTCTTTAAGGAGCTTTACCCCGAGATGAAGGTGACCGCGTTTAACGACGTTTACCCTGTAAAGCTTGTAAAGAAAGAGATCGACGTTGATTTCGATTGGCTTGACAGACGTCTCGGCAAGCGCATTCCTCAGGAGATAGTGGCAAGAAAGCTTGGCACTATGGGCTATGAGGTAAACTTTACCGAAAAGGGTATGCACATCGTTGTTCCTACCTGGCGTTCCACCGGTGACGTTTCCATAAAGGCTGATATTATGGAAGAGGTTGCTCGTATGTACGGCTATGAGAACTTCGAGGCTACCTCCATTACCACCTCCTTCGACGGTGCGGTAAATCAGCTTGAGGTTGACCTTGTCCGCAAGATCAAGGAGTACCTCGCATTCCGCTGCAATATGCAGGAGATATTTACCTATCCTTGGATGAGCGATGAGTTTGTACACGCAATTATGCCCTCGACCGACGGCATCCTTGCGCTGGCTACTCCTCCTTCTCCCACAGAGAAGTACGTGAAGTGCTCTCTCCTCCCAAATATCTGCAAGGCGATAGTAAAGAACGAGCGCAATTTCGGCGAGTTTGATATTTTCGAGGAAGCATCCGTATTCCTTGACAGAGACTATACCGAAAACTACAAGGGCGAAAAGCTCCCCTGCCAGAAGAAGCATCTCGGCTGTGCGTTTGTTGGCTCCTCCGATAACGTATCCGAGCTCTTCCGCCGCGCAAAGGGAGTGATCGGTATGATGCCCCGATATACGCATATGGAGGGCTTCACCTTCGAAAAAAATGAAAAGCCCTATTGGGCAGACGAGACCGTTTGGCTCAATATCTGCCTTAACGGCAAGAAGATAGGCGACCTTGCCCTTCTCTCCGGAAAGGCTGCAGCCGCCTGCGGTATCAAGGTGCTTTCTGCCGTGCTTGTAGAGCTCGATATGGACGAGCTTGTACCCTTCAAGTCCAGAACCAACCGCTTCATCCACATTCCCGAATTCCCGATGAACGAGTACGATATCTCCTTCCTTGTGGATTCTATGGTAAAGTGGGACGATATCTACACCGCGGTAATGGCAAAGAAGAACGAGCTTCTCCGCGACGTTTGCTTTGTAGACGAATACAAGGGCAAGCAGATCCCTGCGGGTAAGAAGTCTGTTACCATCCGCCTTGTCATCGGCTCCGGTGAAAAGACCCTCACAGGCCCCGAGATCGAGCAGGTCGCAAACAGCGTGCTGAAAAAGCTTAATAAGAACCTCGGCGCTGAGATAAGAACTATATAAAAATATAACGCGGCAGTAGGGAATTAACCCACTGCCGCGTTTTTTGTAAAATCAAACGGGCGGATATCGCCCCTGCATGATGTTATATGTGTTTTTTGCATTTTGGATAGTAATATCCGTAGGGGAGCCTATTTGCACCGAACTCGCTGTTACAGAAGATTTTCCTCGATAAACTTTGCAACGCCGTCCATATCATTGCTGTCAACAATTCGATCTGCTACGTCAAGAACAGAAGGTATGGCATTAGATACAGCTACGCCAAGTCCGCAGTTCTTTATAGGTTCTATATCGTCGTTATCATCACCAAAATAGACAGCATCACTCGGAGAAACCCCAAAATGGGAAAGCATTTGCTTGACACCGTTCCATTTTGTGGCTTCTTTGCTCATAATTTGGATAAGATCGTTATTGGCGATGGTGTGGTACACATCATCGGTCAACGTGGTTTCGACCCCATCATATAACGGTCTTTGTTGGCTGCTCGCCAGTATTTTATAGAGGATGATATTCTTAGGTAAAGCCGGAAACTTATCCCAAATGACAGGCTCCCATATTGGAATATCCCTGTTTGAATAGAGACCTTTGCTCGTTTCTATGGAAAGAAACACGTCAGGATATTGAAAAATTGCAGACAGTATCTTTTCTCCGCTTTCACGGGAGATTCCGATTTTCAATAGGTTATGAGGTAGCGAAACGATAGCTCCGTTTGTGGCGGTTATAGCATCAAAGCCGATCAAGTCATTATAATTCAGAATATCTCTTAAAGGTCTTGCGCTTGCAGCCATAATAAGGAACCCATGATCGTGGCACTTTTTAAGAACAGCTATAGTGTGTTCGGATACGCTTTTATCGGTGTGTAGCAATGTTCTGTCTAAATCGGTAATTATGGCTTTCATGCGTTTCTCCTTATTCTTTCTGCGTATAATATACCATAAAATCGTTGTGTTCACAATGATTTAAGAAAAAATGTTATAATGGATTAACAGCAATCTAAAACAAAAAAAGAAATGACCCTCGACTGCTTAGACAACTCACAGTCAAGGGTCATTTCTGTTCACTCTTGATATCTAACATCTTTTGGTTATCCTCTCTTTCTTTAATTCCTTTTGCTTCGCCTCACACCAACAAACACACTTAAACTTCTTACTTCTCTAATGAGAACACCTTAATGTTTTACTCCTGTGCTTCGCTTGCAAAAGGTGAGATTTTTTTGCTTCCCGATTCCGTTTCTTACTCAGCTATCCGAACTTACCTGTTTTACTTCTTCTTAAAGAATCTATATAAACTTTAGCGTTTTCGCTGTTCTTTGCATGTGGTTCACGTTTGTTCGTGTCATCATCGCGGTTCGGATGCTTTATTACTTGCTTTATGGGAAGCGGATGAACTTACTTGTTCATCGGACTGTCCTCCTTGATTTTTTGGGGAACTTTGAACTCACTTGTTCATTGGACTGTCCTCCTTGGTTTTTACGTCTTTAGTATAGCATGCTTTTTTGCGTTTTGCAATTGGTAATTTGTTAAAAGATAACAAATATTTTTTGTGCAAAAAATAGAAATGGTGTAAAATGCACAATAAATACTTTACAAACAGAAAAAAGTGTGATATACTGATTTTGTTGTTGTGGTGAAAAGGGCGGCGGGAGCAAGCCCCCGCCCTACAATTGGTGATTGAATTTCGTAGGGCGGGGGCTTGCTCCCGC
>JAZQFL010000192.1:0-5628 GCA_045539485.1 Eubacteriales bacterium | reverse complement strand
GTACCATTTCTCTTTCCATTCAGCCTCTTGTAATCGCCGAAGGGGCTGCAAACACCTGGCTTGTTATCCTTTGCGCAGTTATTCCTCTCGCTGTTGTCGGCGGCGGATTTGCCGTTTGGTACAGAAGGAGGTCGAGGTAATTGAACAAGGGTGTTAAATTACTTCTTGCTGTGGTTGTTCTCGGTGTTCTTATTGCCGCTTGGTTCGGTGTTCGCGGAATGTCCGATACTGCCGATGAGCCCGAGGATACTACTACGTATCTCTTTGTCGTAGAAACCGACCCCGCAACGCTTTCCTTTATGGAGTACGAGGCTAAGGGCGAGACCGTTTCCTTTGAATATAAGGACGGTAAATGGATAAATCCCGCCGATGCTTATATGCCTCTTGATCAGACAAGGATAGCTACTATGGCATCCGCTCTTACAACGGTTGCCTGCAACCGCATTATTTCAGCTGAAGGAAACACCAGCGCGGAATACGGACTTGATGCCCCCTCATACCGCATTACGATGAAGTATACCGACGGCAGCAGCGTTGAATACTATATCGGTCTGCAGAACAAGCATACCTCCGAGTATTATCTCACGGTGAAGGGAAGCACGGCTGTGTACAGCGTCAATCCCGCTATACTTGATTACTGCGGTGATAAGTATGACGATCTGCTGGTTCTTGACGAAATAGAGGACATTGCGGCAGATAAGGTCAATAAAATTGTTACGGAGTCTGCAAACGGAACCGTAACGCTTGAAAAGCTTACCCGTACCGTTGCCGTTACAAATGAGGACGGTACCGCTGAGGAGAAAGAGGAAACCTACTACGTTCTTACAAACGAGGCAGGTTCCGCCGTGGAGCTTGATGCCGAAACGGGCGATGAGATAATTGACGGCGTTCTTAACCCCATTGTACTTTCCTGTCCCGATTATCACGTTGAAGAAGCAGAGCGTGCCGCGTACGGCCTCGATAAACCGATAAAGCTTACGGTCCATTATACGGAGGAGCTTAACGTTTCCACGGAAAACTCTTCCGCCGGTAAAGTGCAGACACCCATGCAGTACGTTATTACCTTTGCAACCGTACAAAACGGCGAAGAAAAAGCAGACGTATATATGCTTTTGCCTGATTCCGATATGGTTTTCGCAGTTGATGTCAGCGCATTTGAGTCACTTTTTTAAACTATAATTCCTAAATTCCCGCACTCTTCGGAGCGCGGGAATTTTTTTCGAATTTTGTACGTTTTGTACGATTTTTGCGATGTAGAATATTGGCAAATTCATAGAGGGTATAATTTTGATTGTTTTACTTGAAAATGGAAAAAATATGTGTTATAGTAAAAATATGGAAATTTCGAATTTTGTCGATTGACGTCAAAAACACCCTCGGAAAAGGAGAAAGGATTTGTTAAGCAACTTCACATCGGTCTCATTTGACCACCCGCACGAACCGCGTTTTGATATGCCCTCCACGAGGGAAGAGATTCTCTCGGCGCTCGATCTCCTTGACGAGCGCCTTTGCGAGATATCCGAGGAGATCGACTCGCTATCAAGCGACGAGAGACGCCTTAGCGGAGAACTTGAAAACATCCGCGATGCTTTGCTTGCTCTCAAAAGTAAACACTGAGGAGGGCGCTATGTTGAAAAAGAAAACCGATCCCGTCGTTCTTACAAGACAGCAGCTCGAGGATTACAGATCCTTATTAAAGGAAGCGACGGCTGAAAGAATCAGATTGCGATTCCTTGAAAAGGATGCTGAAAGGCTTGGCGGTATCTGCTGCCCCGAGGCGGAGGCATACAGGAATGCTATAAACGAAAATCTTGTACGTTGCATGGAGGTATCAAGTGAGATACAGCGTTTTATTAACGGTATAGATCAAAGCATGATACGCAGGATATTTACAATGTATTACATAGACGGATGGAGCTGGCAGAAGATAGCTTTCGCCATCGGCTCGCACTGCGAGTCTACACCTCGGATAATGCATAAGCGTTATATCGAAAAGAACTTTAAGGAATAAGAGAAAGGACTGCGCGTGTTGGCTGCGCAGTCCTTTTCGTTCAATAAAATTTCCGAAAGGTATTTACTTTGCCGAGCGAATGTATTAAAATATATTGGTAATGCTTAATCATAATGGCTAAATATGGTCATGGGTAGAAACAAATGAATGAAAACGGTATCTATGATATACTTGCAAGCAGATATGACGGCATAAATGCCTGTGTTGACCACTCAGCTATGGCAGACTTTTTCCTTGAAGGTGCAGAGCGCTTTTCAAGGCGGCCGGAAACTGCACTCGATCTGTGTTGCGGAACCGGAAGCATGCTTTTGGAGCTGGCGCGCAGAGGCCTTGATATGCAGGGCGCGGATATATCCCCCAATATGTTGAATACCGCAAGGGAAAGGCTGTATGACGAAGGATTTACGGATGTGCTTCTGCTTTGCCAGGATATGCGCGAGTTTGAGCTTTACGGAACTGTCGATGCCATTACCTGCTGTCTCGATTCGCTGAATCACCTATCATCCGCAAAGGAGCTTGAAAAGGTATTCCGCCTTGCATGCAATTATCTTGAATACGGCGGCATACTGTATTTTGACTTAAATTCAAAATATAAGTACGAGCACGTATACGGAAACAATGCTTACATCCTTGAGGAAGACGGAATGTACTGCGGCTGGGAGAATTTTTACGACCCTAAGCGCGGAATAGCCGAGTTCAGATTGGCTGTTTTTGAGGAGTGCGAGGACGGAAGCTATGAGCGCACGGATGCCGTACAGCGCGAAAAGTACTTTTCTCACCGCACGGTACTGCGTGCTTTGAAGGCGGCAGGGCTCGATTTTTGCGGTGTGTACGGAGATACGGCTTTTTCGGAGCCTTCCGATACCGATGAAAGATTATACTATTTTGCAAAGCGGCCCGAGGAGGACGTTAAATAAAAATGAGTTCAAAGATAACAAGGATAATGACATGCGACGGAAGCGCGCGTGTGCACATTATCGAATCCAAGGATATTGTTAATAAGGGAATAAGAGTTCACGGCACAGCTCCCACCGCCTCTGCCGCACTCGGCAGACTGCTTACCGTCGGGTCCATGATAGGATGTATGCTCGGTGAAAAGACCGATGCGCTTACCCTTACCCTTGACGGAGACGGAGATGCGGGCAAGCTGATAGTGTGCTCCGACTGGCTCGGAAACGTGCGCGGATATATCGAAAATCCGCTTGCCGACCCGCCCGCAAAGCCCAACGGAAAGCTTGATGTCGGTGCCGCTGTAGGTAACGGAATGATGCGCGTTATCCGCGATTGCGGAGGCAAGGAGCCTCATATCGGCTCTGTTGAACTTGTGTCGGGCGAGATCGCCGAGGATGTTGCGGCATATTTTGCGCAAAGCGAGCAGATACCTACCCTTTGCGCTCTCGGAGTTCTTATAGGTAAGAATGCCGATTGCATCGGAGCGGGAGGAATAATCATTCAGCTTTTGCCGTTTGCGGACGAAGCCATTATCTCAAAGCTTGAAAAAAATGCCGAGCGCCTTACCGATATTTCGGGAATATTCTCCCGATACGCGGAAACGGGCAAGGCTAATATGTTTGTTGCCGATATAGCGCTTGACGGTATAGAGTACGATCTTTTTGATGAGATAGACGTTGAATACAAGTGCACCTGCTCGCGCGAAAGAACGGGCAATGCGGTGCACAGCATCGGCAAAAAAGAAGCGCTTTCTCTCATGGATGAAGCAGTAGCGGAGGGTAAGGATCCCGTAATAGAGGTCGGATGCCGCTTCTGCGGAAATAATTACGTGTTCACAAAAGAGGACATCGAGGAGATGTTCGATAATGATAAAAATGATAAAGAAGAGGTTTGATGATGCAGACACTTAAGAGATCAGAAAAATTCGAATCCGCTAAGGGCCCCGTGCTTTGCGTGGTAATGGACGGTATCGGTGTTGGCGGAAAAAATGCCGGTAACGCTGTTGAAAGAGCAAATACCCCCACCCTTGACATGCTCAAGAACACCTGCCCCTGTGTTGAACTGAAGGCTCACGGAACGGCAGTGGGACTTCCTTCCGATGATGATATGGGTAACTCCGAGGTTGGACACAATGCTCTCGGTGCAGGTCAGGTATTTGCGCAGGGCGCTAAGCTTGTTTCCAATTCCATAGAGTCCGGTAAGATGTTTAACGACAATGCTTGGAAAGAGATCGCCGCAAACGCAAAGAACGACGGCGCGGTACTTCACTTCATCGGTCTTTTCTCCGACGGAAACGTTCACTCCCACATCGACCACCTCAAGGCAATGACCGAGCAGGCAAAGAAAGAGGGAATTAAGACCGTTCGTTTCCATATCCTTCTTGACGGACGCGACGTAGGCGAGACCTCCGCACTTGATTACACCGAGCCCTTTGAAGCATTCCTTTCCGCTCTTTGTGATGACGGCTTTGATGCGCGTATCGCATCCGGCGGCGGAAGAATGAATATCACTATGGACCGCTATGAGGCTGATTGGAGCATGGTGGAGCGCGGCTGGCACACCCACGTGCTTGGCGAAGGAAGACAGTTTGCATCCGCAAAGGAGGCAATTGAAACCTACCGTAAGGAGACCGGGGTTATCGACCAGGATCTTCCAGCATTCGTAATTGCAGAGAACGGTAAGCCCGTCGGTACCATTAACGACGGAGACAGCGTTGTATTCTATAACTTCCGCGGCGACCGCTCCCTTGAGATATCCCGCGCATTTGAAAGCGGCGAGGACTTTGATAAGTTCGACCGCGTGCGCGTTCCCAAGGTAGTATACGCAGGTATGCTTGAGTATGACGGAGACCTCCACATACCCTCCAGATACCTTGTTGCTCCCCCCGAGATCACAAACACTATGGGTGAGTATCTTGCAGGTACCGGCATTAACGTGCTTGCTATCTCCGAAACTCAGAAATACGGCCACGTTACCTACTTCTGGAACGGTAACAGAAGCGGCAAGTTCTCCGACGAGCTTGAAACTTATATTGAAGTACAGAGCGATGTCGTTCCCTTCGAGCAGCGCCCTTGGATGAAGTGCGCAGAAATCACCGATAAGCTTATCGAGTGTGTAAAGAGCGGCGAATACAAGTTCCTTCGCGTTAACTATCCTAACGGTGATATGGTCGGCCACACCGGCAACATCGATGCCACTATCGTTTCCGTTGAGGCTCTTGATCTTCAGCTTGCAAGACTTCTCGCCGCTGTTGATGAAATGGGCGGTATTGCACTTATCACTGCCGACCACGGTAATGCTGATGAGATGTACGAGCTTGATAAGAAGACAGGTGAGCCCAAGGCATCAAAGAACGGAAGCTTCAAGGCAAAGACCAGCCACACCCTTAACAAGGTTCCTTGCTATATCTACGATAAGAGCGGCAGAAGCGATTACAAGGTGCGCGAGGATGACGGCTCCTTCGGACTTTCCTCCGTTGCGGCAACCGTTGTAAACCTCCTCGGCTACGAGGCACCCGCTATGTGGGACAAGGGAATTATCGAATAATTACAGTTTCAAAAACGGACTGCGGATCTGCTCCAGCAGTCCGTTTTATGTCGTTTAGAGTATGAAAAATCAACATTTTGCGGGGCGCGGGGGTCAAATTGCTTTAAAGCACTTGACAC
>JAZQFL010000191.1:0-3816 GCA_045539485.1 Eubacteriales bacterium | reverse complement strand
ACCTGTCCGCCGCCCTCTCCGTAGAAGGGGGTAGTGTCAAGAACTACGGTAAACTCACCCTCGGTGACCATATCAAGCTTTTCGTCGCCTGCGATAATGCAAAGAGCCTTGGCATCAGCCTTGGTATCAGCATATCCGCAGAACTCGGTCTTGGGGAGATCTGCAAGATAGGACTTGGAGCTCTCGGACCAGCCGCCGATATTTGCGCGAGCGGCACGTGCGCGTGCACGCTGTTCGTTCATGAGAGCGGTAAAGCCCTCCTCGTCAACGGAAAGACCCGCATCCGCCGCGATCTCGCGGGTGATGTCGATCGGGAATCCGAAAGCATCATGAAGCTCGAATACGCCTGCAGCGGGAAGTGCGTTTCCGCCTGCGGCCTTGGTATCGGCAATAAGCTTGTTAAGAATGGAGAGGCCGGAGTCTATCTTCGCGTTGAAGCGCTCCTCCTCCATTGCAATGACCTTTTTGATGTACTCGCGGCGCTCCTCAAGCTCGGGGTACGCGCCTGCGTTCTGGTTTATCATAACGTCGCAGAGATCGGCAAGGAATGCGCGCTCGATGCCAAGCAGACGTCCGTGACGTGCGGCACGGCGGAGAATACGGCGCAATACGTAGCCTCTGCCCTCGTTGGAGGGGAGGATGCCGTCGCTTATCATAAAGGAAGCTCCGCGGATATGGTCGGTAACAACGCGGATGGAGATATCGTTCTTGTCGTTTTCGCCGTACTTCTTGCCCGCATAAGAGCATACGGTATCAAGAATATTTCTTACGGTATCGACCTCAAAGAGGTTGTCTACGCCCTGAAGCACGCATGCAAGACGCTCCAGACCCATACCGGTATCGATGTTCTTCTGAACGAGGTCGGTGTAATTGCCGTTGCCGTCGTTGTCGAACTGGGTAAATACGTTGTTCCAGATCTCCATATAACGGTCGCATTCGCAACCGGGCCTACAATCGGGAGAGCCGCAGCCGTACTTTTCACCGCGGTCAAAGTAGATCTCGGAGCAGGGGCCGCAGGGGCCGGAGCCGTGCTCCCAGAAGTTGTCCTCGCGTCCCATACGGATGACCTTCTCCGCGGGAACACCGACAACCTTGGTCCAAATTTCAAATGCTTCCTCATCGTTCTCGAAAATAGAGGGGTAAAGAAGCTCTGCGGGGATCTCCATGCACTCGGTAAGGAATTCCCATGCCCAGGTGATAGCCTCTACCTTAAAGTAATCGCCAAAGGAGAAGTTACCGAGCATCTCGAAGAAGGTACCGTGGCGCGCAGTGATACCGACACGGTCGATATCGGGGGTACGGATACACTTCTGGCAGGTGGTAACGCGGCGGCGCGGAGGCTCCTCCTCACCCGTGAAGAACTTTTTCATAGGCGCCATACCGGAGTTTATCAGAAGAAGGCTGTTATCGTTGCGGGGAACGAGAGAATAGCTGGGCAGGCGCAGGTGGTTTTTGGATTCAAAAAAGGAAAGGTACTTTTCGCGCACCTCGTTGAGTGACATCCATCTCATAGTTAATACATCCTTTTATATAGCCGCAATGCGGCAGATTTATCTTTTTCTTTTGTGTTTTTTTCCTTGTCCGCGCGAAAACAGCCACGCAAACACCACGGAAACAAGCATAAAGCCCGCGTACACCGTTACACATATCGGGGCAACACCGCCCGATACGGCGGCAAACGCAAGCATAAGGCAAACGGCAGCGCCCGAGGTTGAGAGTGCGCAGGTAAAGGCCGATTCGCGGCAAAAGAGCGCGGAAAACATACCGCACGAAAGAGCGGTAAGCGCAAGCGCACAGTAAGCACCCACGGAAACGTGCGCGCCGGGGTCGTCCGTTGCGTATATAACAGCGGACAGGATAAGCACGGAAATTACGGCAAATGCCGATGTGGAAGCAAGCGAGAGTGCCATACGGATAAGCACATCAGCCGCCGGAGGCAGCTGACTGCCCCTCTTTTTTGTTTTTGTCATCTTCCCCTCCCGAAATAATGGTTTGTTCATTATATTCGGGAAAGAATGAAAAAATTCCGTGTAATATTTCAGACTTACAGGCAGGGCGGCGGGAGCAAGCCCCCGCCCTACAAAATATCAATCAACCGATAGAATCTTCAGCTCTCACGTCTACGCGTGCAACGGAAGACTTAAGAATACGGATTCTGGTCTTGGCCTTGCCGGTCACGACCATGCAGGTCTCTTCTTTGATGCTGATGACCTTGCCGATGATTCCGCCGATGGTGGTTATCTCGTCGCCGACCTGAAGGTTATTGAGCATCTGTGCCTTTTCCTTCTCCTGCTTTTTCTGGGGACGGATAACGATGAAATACATTGCAACAAAAATAACGACAAGCATAATAATGGTGCTCATACCGCCCATTGCTCCCATATTTGCGGTATCTGTTGCAGCTTCGTTAAGAAAATAAGAAAACATTTAAAAATCCTCCTAAGGGCATAATTTTACCTATACATCTAAACATTATAATATATGTCCCCCCCTTTTTCAAGGGTTTTATAAAATTTCATTCAGTTATGAGGCTTAACGCATAAAAAATACATCACGGATTTTGTGCAAAAGGGAGAAACGTCAAAACCTGTCGAAAAATGATTTACTTGTGATTTTTATAATGGTAGAATGGTTTTGTAAAATTTTTTGTTTGGAGGAAGTATGAAACTTATCTACAACGTCAAGGACAGACCCCGTCCCCTGCAGCTCATCATCTTCGCGATCCAACAGCTTCTTGCCATTATGGCAGCAACCATTGCCGTTCCCGCAATAGTGGGCAACGGAATGTCCGCTTCCGCGGCCCTCTTCGGAGCCGGCGCGGGAACGCTCGTGTACCAGCTTTTCACTAAGTTCAAAAGCCCCGTTTTCCTCGGTTCTTCCTTTGCATTTATCGGTTCTATGTCTGCGGCATTTGCCGGCGCAGCTACCGCATCCCTCGGTTATCTCGGTCTGCTTTTCGGTGCACTGCTTGCAGGTCTTGTTTACGTGGTTATCGCCATTGCGGTTAAGTTTGCGGGAGTTAACTGGATAAACAAGCTTATGCCCCCCGTTGTTATCGGACCTACGGTTGCGCTTATCGGTCTCTCCCTTGCCGGCGCGGCTGTAAAGGATGTATTTTCCTACGGTCCCCGGGACGGAAACGGCGCGTTTATAATGAGCACCTACAGCTGGGTATCCCTTATCTGCGCACTCGTTACGCTTGCAGTTGTTGTAATCTGCTCCGTATACGGCAAAAAGATGGCAAAGCTTATTCCCTTTATCCTCGGTATCCTTGCAGGCTATGCAGTAGGACTCGTATTCACCGTTATCGGTGTTATGGCCAAGAACCCCGCGCTTATGATAATCGACTTTGCTCCCTTCAAGGCGCTTGTTGAGGGCGGCGTTTCGCTTAAGACCTTCATCGCCGTTCCCGATTTCACATTTGTTGAAGGCTTCAAGGGCTTCAAGGACTTTGATGCTTCCTACCTCGCAACCGTAGCCGTTGCGTACATTCCCGTTGCTTTCGTCGTATTTGCAGAGCATATTGCCGACCACAAGAACCTCTCCTCCATTATCGAGAGCGATCTTCTTGAAGAGCCCGGTCTCCACCGCACCCTGCTTGGCGACGGTGTCGGCTCCGTCGTCGGCGCTTTCTTCGGCGGCTGCCCCAACACCACCTACGGCGAGTCCGTTGGATGCGTTGCAATCACCGGAAACGCTTCCGTTTTAACCATTACCGCCACCGCTGTTATGGCGCTTGTCATATCCTTCATTTCTCCCTTCGTTGCATTCCTCGATTCCATCCCCGGTTGCGTAATGGGCGGTGTCTGCATTACC
>JAZQFL010000190.1:0-14526 GCA_045539485.1 Eubacteriales bacterium | reverse complement strand
TACGGCTCGTTCGGGTATCAGGTGTCCTCCTTCTTTGCCGCTTGCTCGCGATACGGCACTCCCTCCGAACTCAAAGAGCTTATCGACACCGCACACGGAATGGGAATTGCCGTACTGCTTGACCTTGTGCACAGCCACGCGGTAAAAAACACCGCCGAGGGCATAAACGAATTTGACGGAACGGTATATCAGTTCTTCCACGAGGGCGGCAGGGGCGACCACCCCGCCTGGAGCACCAAGCTATTCAATTACGATAAAAACGAGGTCATCCACTTCCTGCTCTCCAATCTCAAATTCTGGCTTGAGGAATATCACTTCGACGGCTTCCGCTTTGACGGAGTGACCTCTATGCTCTATCACGACCACGGACTTGGAGTTGCCTTCTCCGATTACAGCAAGTATTTTTCAATGAATACCGACACGGAGGCGGTTACCTATCTCCAGCTTGCAAACGCGCTGATAAGAGAGGTAAGCCCGAAGGCGCTTACGATCGCGGAGGATATGTCGGGCATGCCGGGAATGTGCCTGCCCATAAAGGACGGCGGTATCGGCTTTGACTACCGCCTTGCAATGGGTCAGCCCGATATGTGGATAAAGCTTATCAAGGAATACCCCGATGAAAGCTGGGATATGTGGCGCATCTGGGGCGAGATGACGGGAAGCCGACCGGGCGAGAAGTACATCGGATACGCCGAGAGCCACGATCAGGCGCTTGTAGGCGACAAGACGATAATGTTCCGCCTGTGTGACGCTAATATGTATACCTCTATGTCCAAGCTTGTGGAGGACGGAGTTATCGACCGCGGAATGGCGCTTCACAAGATGATACGTTTTATAACCGCAACCGCGGGCGGCGACGGATACCTCAACTTTATGGGTAACGAGTTCGGGCATCCCGAATGGATAGATTTCCCGCGCGAGGGCAACGGCTGGAGCTACTTCTATTGCCGCCGTCAGTGGAGCCTCGCGGAGCGCGATGATCTGCACTACGGCGAGCTGCTTGCCTTTGATAAGGAAATGATCGCGCTTGCAAAGGATGCGGATATCCTCAAAAAGCGCCCCAATTGCCTCTTTATCGACGCGCAGGCGCAGGTGCTTGTGTATGAGCGCGGCGGACTGATATTCGCATTCAACTTCAGCCCCACAAACAGCTATGAGGGCTACAGAATACCCGTACCCGCAAAGGGCAAGTATAAGGCGGTGCTTACCACGGACGAGGCGCGCTTCGGCGGCTTTGACCGCATAAGCACCGAGCATATCTATACCGCCGAGGATGACGGAGGAATGCACTTTAAGACCTACCTTCCCGCCCGCACCGCAGTGTGCTTTAAGAAGCACACCGTGCCGCGCAAGCGCGCGTAACGTGCCGTAGGTGCGAACTGTGTTCGTCCTCTCTATCAAATCAACGCAAAAAATGGTGTAAAGAAACGCGAGTTTCTTTACACCGTTTTTTATTTTAACAAAACTTAAACATTTCTCAAAAATTTCAAAAACATCGGCACGGTATAATGTGTCCGTAATTAATCGAAAAGAGGTAATCATAATGAATAAAAACGATAAGGATTTTCTCGTTCAGAAGATCCGCACTCAGTACACGGAAAAGGAACATACGGGTCTTGATGAGCTTAAAGCGCTTGACACCAAGGTAAAGCGTCCCGCAAACGTCTTTGCTTACGTATTCGGCAGCATCAGCGCAATTGTTATGGGCAGCGGTATGAGCCTTGTTATGACCGATATTGCAGAAACAGTGGGCATCAAAGAGCCTATGTTTTACGGAATCATAATCGGTATCGCAGGTATGCTTATGGCAATCGTAAACTATCCCATCTATAAGGGTATTCTCGGCGCACGCCGTAAAAAATACGCAGATAAGATCATCGCTCTCAGCGATAAAATTATGAAAGGTTAAGGTAAAAAACGATGACTGATTTTTTAAAGAAGGCATTCAGCGATATGAAGGAGTCGGCAAAGGCTCAGCACGAGGTCGACAAAGCGAATTTTGAAGCGGTAAAGGCTGAAAGCAAAGCACAGTGGGAAGAAGCAAAAGCAATGGGAGATCCCGTCCGCCGCAAGGCTGTGATGCAGGCAGAGCGTGACAAGCAGATCGCCGCCGCAAAAGCAAGGACCGCCGCCGCAAATGAGCGCTCAGAAGCGGCAAAGAAAAACTGATACATTCCGAATGAGCGAAACGGCATTTTGCCGTCTCGCTTTTCGGCATTTTATGAGGTGTGATCATGAAGCGAAGATACAGCTATTTTGACGGAAAAAAGAGGTCGAGCGGGAATATACATACATTCCGTTCCGCTATATAATTGCGGCGCTTATTACTATTCTTGAGGTTGCGGCTGTAATAGCCGCCGTGGTGCTTTTGTGCATATATGCACCGTACTTCTATATTCTTTGCTATATCACTTCCTTTGCCTGCGTTATTAAGATCGTCGCTTCCGACTCAAATCCGGATTATAAGGTTCCGTGGCTGCTTGTTGTGCTTCTCATACCGGTAGCAGGCTTTATGCTGTATTTTATGTTCTATTCCAGAACTTTGCAAAAGAAATTTATCAAGCGTTTGAATGAAATGAAAAGCCACACTTATAAGCAAGATGACGGTAAATTGTTAAATACTCTCCACAAAGAAAACCCAACTGCGGCAGCTCAGGCACAGATGCTAATGGGTGTTGCGGACACACACCTGTTCACTGACACAAAGCAGGAGTATTTTCCGCTTGGCGAAGATATGCACCGCCGGTTGTTGGACGATCTTGAAAGAGCCGAGAATTTTATCTATATGGAATATTTCATTATTGAGGAAGGCAAGTTCTGGAGCTCGATACTAAATATTCTGAAAGTCAAAGCCGCCTCGGGTGTTGAAGTTAAGGTTTTATATGACGACATCGGCTGTATGGCAACACTACCCGGTAATTATCACAAGATCTTGAAATCTTATGGTATTGAAGCAACACCTTTTTCCAGGCTAAGAGGAAATGCCGATAGAGAGTTTAACAACCGCAGCCACAGAAAGATCACAGTCATCGACGGCAAGATCGGTTATACCGGCGGTGTGAACATTGCGGATGAATATATCAACGAGACCGTAAAATACGGACATTGGAAGGATACTGCCATCCGCCTTGAAGGAGCAGCCGTGTGGGAGCTCACCAAGCTTTTTCTTGTGGATTTTGGCATTAACGTGCAAAAAACACCGATCATTCGTGATGATCTGTATCCGACAGTCCCCATAAAAGAAGATGGCTATATCATTCCGTTTGGTGACGGCCCGAATCCGATATATGAACGCAGAGTAGGTAAAAGTGTGATTCAAAATATGCTGTCTGCCGCCACGAACTATGCATGGATGACCTCGCCTTATCTTATTATCGATAACGATCTGTGCACCGATCTTGAAAATGCGGCGCTCAGAGGAGTGGACGTTCGCATTATCGTTCCGCATATTCCCGACAAAAAGCTTGTGTTCGGTATGACACAAAGCTTTTATCACAGGTTGATGGCGGCGGGCGTCAGGATATATGAGTACGAGCCGGGTTTTATACACGCAAAAAGCTATCTTGTTGATGATAAATACGCAATGATAGGCACGATAAATCTTGATTACCGCAGTCTTGTTCATCACTTTGAAAACGGTGTATGGATGTATGGATGCCAGTGCATCGGGGACTTGAAGGCAGATATGGAAGATACGCTGAATAAAAGCATTGAGGTTAATTCCGATACCTTAAAAACCAATCTGCTGCAAAGGTTCATCCGTGCGGTAGTCAGATTATTTGCGCCGATGCTGTAAAGGCGGAAAGAGAGGATAAAATGAACGCTATTGAGATCAAAAACTTATCAAAAAGCTTTCGTGGGATGTATGCGGTGGACTGCTTGAATATGACCGTTCCCGTTGGCTCCATTTACGGTTTCATCGGTGAGAACGGCAGCGGTAAGTCCACGACCATGAAGCTATTATGCGGTCATCTTGTTGCAGATGAAGGCAATATCAAGTTATTCGGCCGTGAACATACCGATCCGGGTGTCAGAGTCCGTGTTGGCGCGCTTATTGAAAACGCAGGCTGCTTCCCGGGGTCCTCTGTGTATCAAAACTTAAAGATGCAGTGCATCAATCTCGGCATCGAAAACGCTGACGGGGAGATCCGCCGTGTTCTCGAAATTGTGCGTATGGAGGATAACGCAGATCTTAAATTCAAAAATTGCTCTCTTGGTATGAAGCAGAGAATCGGCATTGCTATGGCACTTCTTGGCGATCCGGCACTGCTCATTTTGGACGAGCCTATCAACGGCCTTGATACAGACGGTATGCGCATTATGCGCGAGATACTTGTGGATATTACAAGAAACTACGGATGTACCGTGCTTATTTCTTCCCATATTCTCGGCGAGCTTGAAAAGATTGCAACACACTACGGTATCATCCGTCAAGGTAAAATGGTTGCGGAGCTTTCAGCGGAGGAGATGGATAGCAGAGCGCAGGTGTTCGCATCGCTGAAAACTAAGGATATGGCAGGCGCCTCGGCCGTGCTTTCTGCTAAGTTCGCCGACGTTCGCCTTGAAGACGGATATATCCGAGTATATGATGTGGACGATACTGCCGCAGTCGTTGATCATTTAATGAAAAACGGTCACGCGGTCAGCGAGCTCAGAAAAAACAAGATAGGTCTTGAGGAATACTACATTGAGCTGATGTCTGCAAAGGAGGAAAAGTGAAATGACAAAAGAGCTGAAATTTAAGAGTCCGAGCTTCTCCGAGCGGATCAAAGGTATGCTCGGCGTGGATTTTTACCGTCTGTTCCATACGCCTATGTTTTATATTTTTCTCGTTATTGCGGCTATAATTCCTGCTCTTGTATCTATGCCGAGTCAGGATGGAACGACTACCGCCTTGTATTCCAATGCATGGCAGATCATTGCGGCATCGAAGCCTCTCTATGTAATTGAAGGTATTGCCGATTATGCCAATATGAACATGGTATTTATTTTCGGCGGTATCATGGTTTCCATTTTTATTGGACACGATTATAAGAGTGGATATGTAAAGCAGCTCTTTACCACCCACGCAAAGAAGCAGGACTATATGATGTCCAAGAGCATCGTTTGTGCTTTCGCAATGGCGTGTATGTGCATTACTTATCTGATCGGCGGTACGATCAGCGGATTACTTGCCGGTTATTCATTGGAAGTAAATGTTGGCTCGCTTCTCTTTGCAATATTCGGCAAAATTATCATGAGCATCGGTTGGGCAAGCCTTTATACCTTCCTCAATGTCATTTTCAGAAGATACTTCGGTCTTTCCATTGCCTCCGGCTTTTTCTTCGGTACGGGCATTCTGATTATCGGCGTGGCAGCCGTGGTAGAAAAGCTGTCAATTCCGACTGCGTTCCTTAATATCTTCTTATATGGTTCGTCAGTTAACGCTTGTCTTGTCAGCGATATTGGCACTCTCATTACCTGTATTGCCGTGTCGGTAGTGTGGGCTGTTATTTATAATCTGCTCGGCACATGGATTCTTTACAAGAGCGATGTATATTAAGGAGGCGGGACCAAATGAACGCAGTTGAAATAAAAAATCTATCTAAAAGCTTTGGCACAAAGCAGGCTGTTTGCGGTCCGGATATGACTGTACCGATGGGCTCTGTTTACGGTTTTATCGGCGAGAACGGATCGGGTAAATCCACTACAGAGAAAATGATCTGCGGTCTTATTCCCATAAGCGGCGGCTCTATCAAGCTATACGGCAAAGATTATACCGATATTGATGTCAGAGCAAAGATCGGCGTCTTAATTGAGTCGCCCGGATGCTTCCCGGGTCTTTCGGTTTGGGATAATATGATGCTTCAGGCGGCAAACCTCAGTATTTCCGACGCGGAGAGGGAGGTGGTAAAGGTTCTGAAGCTGGTCAGAATGGAAGGTGCCGCAGGTAATAAGTATAAAAACTGCTCTCTCGGTATGAAGCAGAGAGTCGGTATTGCGATGGCGCTCCTCGGAGAACCCGTACTGCTTGTTTTGGATGAGCCTTTAAATGGTCTTGACGCTGACGGTATGCGTATTATGCGAGAGGTATTTACCGATATCGTCAAGGACGGAAAACGCAGTATAATAGTATCCTCCCACCTGCTCGGAGAGCTTGAAAAGGTTGCAACGCATTACGGTATCATCCGCCGCGGAAAGATGATAGTTGAGATGACCGCTGAGGAGCTTGATGCAAGCTGCCGCACTTATATTGCACTGCAGACAGCGGACAAGAACAGAACCAAGCTGCTTTTGGGATGCAAATATTCCCGCGTGGAGGAAGATGAAGCGGGATATATCCGTATTTACGATCTGACAACACCCGAAGCCGTTGTCACTTACCTTTACGAAAACGGTATCACGGTTACCGAAATTATGACGGATAAAATAGGGCTCGAAGAATATTATATTGATCTTATGAAGGGAGGCAAATAGAAATGCAATTCAAAAAGATCAGTTTAACAAACCAAATAAAAAGCATGCTGACGGTTGATTTTAAAAGAATGTTTAAATCTAAGCTTTTTTACATTTTGATTGCCTGTGCCCTCGTCATGCCTATTCTTATGACCGTTATGATGACGATGATGGACGGCTCTGTTTCTGTCGATCCCCAAACGGGTGCGGAAAGTGTGGTGGAAGGCCCCGAAAATACGTGGCAAAACATCGGAACTCCTCCCGGAGAACCCTTAGGGGGAGCTGAAATATTTGCTATGTGCAACATCAATATGATGTTTATGCTTGTTGCCGTGTTTATCTGCTTATTTATTTCGGATGATTTCAGAAGCGGGTACGCAAAGAACCTCTTTACCGTTCGTGTCAGGAAGGATGATTACGTTATTTCCAAGACCCTCGCAGGCTTCATTTGCGGAGCACTTATGTTGCTTTTCTATTTTATCGGTGCAATGCTCGGAGGTGCCGTTTCGGGTCTTTCCTTTGACCTTTGCGGACTTACGGCAGGCAATATCGTAATGTGTATGCTTGCAAAGGTATTCCTTATGTTTGTGTTTGTTTCGATATTCGTGCTTGTAAGCGTGGCGGCAAAGCAAAAAGCCTGGCTTTCTATCTGTGGGTCTTTAGGCGGCGGTATGCTTCTCTTTATGACAGTCGGACTGATCACACCGCTCGGTTCAACGCCTCTGAACGTACTATTGTGCCTTGCGGGCGGAGTCTTGTTCGCAGCAGCGCTCGGAGGGGTCAGCAAAACGGTTTTGAAAAAAACAAGCTTGGTATAACTAAAGGGGGGGTAAAGAAACACGTGTTTCTTTACCCCCCTGTTAACAAAACTTTAACATTTGGGTGTTATACTGTATAATAGAATAAAGTAATATGCGGAGGTATCGCAATGTTTAAGATATTAGTTGTTGAGGACGATAAGGAACTGAATAAGACGGTTTGCTCGTTTTTGAATAACAGCGGTTATGAGGCAACCGGTTGTCTTAATGCGTGCGATGCTTACGATGCTCTTTATGAGAATATTTTCGACCTCATCGTGTCCGACATTATGATGCCGGGCGTTGACGGTTTTGAATTTGCCCGCAATGTGAGGGATTTAAACAGTGAGATCCCTATTCTGTTTATTACAGCCCGTGATGATATAGCGTCAAAACAAAGAGGGTTCCGCATCGGTGTAGACGATTACATGGTAAAGCCCATTGATCTGGACGAGTTGTTTTTGCGAATAGGTGCGCTGTTGCGAAGAGCCAAAATTGCCGCAAGCCGTAAGCTGGAGATCGGCAGTTTTGTTATGGATGCAGATGAACACACTGCATACCTGGGCGATGAAGAGATCTCATTGACCAGCCGCGAGTTCAGTATTCTGTATAAGCTTCTGTCTTATCCCAAAAAGACCTTCACAAGAACTCAGCTTATGGACGAGTTTTGGGATGCAGATACCGAAACCGCCCCAAGAGCCGTTGATGTTTATATGACAAAGCTCCGCCAGAAGCTCTCCGATTGTGAGGATTTTGAGATAAAGACGGTTCACGGACTCGGATATAAGGCGGTGATAAAGTGAAAATTAAAAGTGTGCTCAAATGGCTCAATCATTATTTTGTATTCTTTTTGATGGTCGCTTTCGTTATTACGTGCTGCACTATGCTGTTTGTATCAACACTTCGCGACACCTTGGGAATAACACTTACCGATGCCAATGTTGCCGCCGCAGCCAAGCTTACGTTTTGGAACGTGGCACTTTTAAGCCTTATTTTTACGGTTATTGACGGCGTTCGCCGAAAGCTTACGGTGGAGCGGCCTATGAAGCGCATCACCGATGCAGCCGAAAAGATCGTGCAGGGTGACTTTTCGGTCCGTGTAAAGCCGCAGAGCAGATTCGGTACGGATGATACCTTCAATCAGATAATAGATTGCTTCAATAAAATGGCAGAGGAGCTTTCAAGTGTGGAGACGTTGCGTACCGATTTTATCGCCAACGTGTCCCACGAAATGAACACGCCTCTTGCCGTTATGCAAAACTACGGCACGCTTTTGCAGTCGAAGGATCTGTCCGAAGAAAAACGGATAGAATACGCTAAGGGCGTTACCGACGGCTCCCGCCGTATGGCAGAGATGATGACAAATATATTAAAGCTCAACCGCCTTGAAAACCAACAGATATATCCTAAAACGACCGAATTTGATCTGGGCGAACAGCTTTGCGAGTGCCTTTTGCAGTTTGAAAACGTGTGGGAAAAAGCAGAAATTGAAATTGATACCGATATTGCTGAAGACATTAAGGTAAAGGCCGATGCAGAGCTGCTCGGTCTGGTTTGGAACAATCTTTTTTCCAATGCCTTTAAGTTCACGGAGCGCGGCGGAACAGTAAGCGTCAGCCTCAGAGCTACCGAGCATCACGCTATTGTAAAGGTAAAGGATACAGGCTGCGGTATGACGTCGGAGGTCGGTGCACATATCTTTGAAAAGTTTTATCAAGGCGATACTTCACATTCCTCTCAGGGCAACGGGCTCGGTCTTGCTCTTGTAAAGCGTGTGGTAGATATTATGCAGGGCGAGATCACCGTTGAAAGCGCGGTCGGTGTCGGAACGGTATTCACCGTAAAAATACGGAGGGCTTGATATGTTTTGGAAAAAACTCGGAAAAGCCCTGCTTTTTCCGCACATAGCCATAATGGTAGTATTGCTTCCGGTTTCCGCCGTATTTCTTGTGTACTCGATGGTGTTTTTGGGAACCGAATCCGTAACCGCCGTAATTTCATACGTGCTTGCCGCTTACACCTTAACGGTCTGGTGCGTGAGAACGCCGTACCTTGTCCGCTTTTTCAAGGCCTTTAAGGATGAAAACAAATACGCACACCGTTGGTTTACCGACACGCATTTGCGTGTAAATGTCACCTTATACGGTTCTTTGCTTTGGAACGTTGCTTATGCGGTATTTCAGTTGGGTCTCGGGTTCCTGCATCATACTTTTTGGTATTATTCTTTGGCAGGGTACTACATCTGTCTTGCCGTTATGCGCTTTTTTCTTGTCCGCTACACAAGCAGGTATCAAGCAGGTGAAAAGCTTCGCGACGAGCTTATAAGATACCGTAACTGCGGCATTGTTTTTTTGGTAATGAATATGGCGCTCGCTTTGATCGTTTTCTTTATGGTATATTGGAACAGAACCTTTGAGCACCACGAGATCACCGCTATCGCAATGGCGGCGTACACATTTGGAACAATGTCAATGGCAGTAGTAAACGTTATCAAATACCGCAAATATAAAAGCCCTGTCTATTCGGCATCCAAGGCGATCGGACTTGCAGCTGCAAGTGTTTCAATGCTGACTTTGGAATCCACTATGTTGACTGCATTCGGTGATGGCACGATGCCGCTTGCAGGACGCAGAATTTTACTTGGTGCAAGCGGCGGCATTATATCTGCTTTTATCATCGGAATGGCGATCTATATGATCGTGCAAAGCAGTAAAAAAATAAAACTGTTAGAGGAGCAAATCAATGGAGAAGAAAGAAACCGAAAGTTTTAACTACACATACTCTGCAAAACAGCAGGAAGAAATAAAAGCAATACGAAAAAAGTATATGCCTCGGGATGAAGACAAAATGGAGCAGCTCCGCCGTTTGGATGCAAGTGTTACCCAAAAAGCAACCGTCCGTTCCATAACTGTCGGCACTGTCGGCGCTCTGATAATGGGTCTTGGTATGAGCATTTTTATGACTGATATCGGTGCGGTGTTCGGATCTGTTCTTTCTATGTTGATGGGCATTGTGGTCGGCATTGTCGGAATTGTTTTTATCAGCCTTGCCTATCCCACATACAACCGCACTCTGAAAATTGAGCGGGAAAGGATCGCGCCCGAGGTCCTCCGCCTGTCGGATGAACTGATGAAATGAGGCTGTAGCTCCGTATTTCTTATTGAAAAAACATTCTGCGTATGGTAGAATGTAAAAAAACAATAAGGAAATATAAAATATGAAAATTCTCGTTACCGATGCATCCACCGTGACAAACGGCGATATAGACCTTTCCGTGCTTAATAAATTCGGCGAGCTTACTCTCAGGGAGCGTACTTCACCCGAGGAGCTTATGCCCCTGCTTGCGGATTGCGACATCCTTCTTTGCAACAAAACGCAGATAGGCAAAAGGGAAATCGATGCCGCGCCCAGTTTAAAATACATCGGTCTTTTTGCCACGGGTTACAATAATATCGACACTTCCTATGCGCGCGAGAGGGGAATTACCGTTTGTAACGCGGGCTCATATTCCACAAACGCGGTATGTCAGCAGGTGTTTGCCTATATTCTTGACCGCGCCGCAAGGGTAAGGGATTTTGACAGCTTCGTTAAGGAAGGCGGCTGGATGAACAGCCCCACGTTCTCGGCATTTGTTTATCCCTCCTTTGAGCTTGACGGCAAAACGCTCGGTATCATCGGCTACGGCTCTATAGGACGCGCCGTTGCAAACACGGCGCTTGCATTCGGTATGCGCGTGCTCGTTTATACAAGAACTCCCCGCGAGGACAGCCGCGTTACCTTCATGGACTTTGATACGCTTCTTACACAGTCCGATTTTGTTTCCGCGCATTGCCCGCTTACACCCGAAAGTGCGGGTATGTTTGATTATGCGGCATTTAAAAAGATGAAAAAGACCGCAACATTTATAAATACCGGCCGCGGCGGCTTAGTAGTGGAAGCAGACCTGCGCCGTGCACTTGACGAGGAAGTTATCGCCTTTGCGGCGGTCGACGTGCTCACAGCCGAGCCCATGAGCCGCGACTGTGCGCTTTACGGGGCAAAGAACATACTGTTTACTCCCCACGTCGCGTGGGCGCCGATCGAAACCAGAAAGCGCGTGCTTGACATCGTCTCCGCGTGTGTGGAGGCGTTCCTTAACGGCAAGCCGATGAATGTTGTTAATTAATGAAAACGGCACTCGGAATACCCGAGCGCCGCAGATTTTTAATAAAAAAGGCACACATAAATGTGTGCCTTTTCTCTTTGGAGCGGGTGACGGGAATCGAACCCGCACGGCCAGCTTGGAAGGCTGGAATTCTACCATTGAACTACACCCGCATGATTTTCAGCCTTATTATGATATCACAAAGATTTTTGGTTGTCAATACTTTTTTTAATTTTTGAAAAAAGTATTGACAACCAACTTTCTGAGCAATTCTCAACTGTTGATGTTTTAAAACGGAGTATTTTTGTTATTCACTTGCGTGGGGCAGGCTCCATTTATAATGCGCCGCAAGCATACGGATTATAAGTACTGCACTTGCTCCCGCGAACATGGACCACACAGCACCGATGGGCTCCCACAGAAGCGCACAAAGAAGCGCCCCCGCAATAGATGCACATGCATATATGTGTTTAACGAATATGTAAGGGGTGTTTCCCGCCATCACATCACGCATCAAGCCGCCGCCGACTCCCGTGATCACGCCCACAAATATCAGCAGAAAGATATTATATTCTCCGACTCCGTGAGCCTTATCTATACCCATAACGGTAAAGATCCCAAGTCCAACCGAGTCCATAATGCGCATCGAAAGGTCGTAAACCTGTTGGTTTTTTGTCAGCGCACGTCTGATGGACGGAATAAACACAATGATCGAAACGACGGTTGCTACAATGGCGTAAACGGGTTTTTCGAACATCGTGGGCGGAGTTATGCCAAGTACTATGTCGCGTATCGCGCCTCCGCCGACAGCGGTAACGATGCCGAGTATCGCAACACCGAAGATATCCATGTTCTTTTTCAGTGCAACCATGGCACCCGAGGCGGCAAAAGCCACCGTTCCGATGAGCTCTAAAATAAAGGCAAAAGTCTGCATATTATAATCCGTAGATCTCTCCGTATTTTTCTTCAAGATAATCGGTAAACACGGTGGGGTCGAATTTTTCTCCGAGCACGCGGTCAAGCAGCTCTGCGGGGGTATACGTACAGCCGTGCTTCCAGATGTTTTCCTTGTTCCAATCGTTTATGGGCGCGAAATTGCCGTTTTTGAGGCATTCTTCAACGTCCACGGTCTCGCGCATCTTTTTAAGCATCTGCGCGCCGTAGGCACTTCCGAGCGCGTAGGAGGGGAAGTAACCTATAGCTCCGCCCGACCAGTGGCTGTCCTGAAGCACGCCGTCGCGGTCGGAGGGAACGTCCACGCCGAGGTATTCCTTGTAGAGCTTATTCCACTCGCGGGGCAGGTCCTTTACCTCAAGCTCGCCCGACATGACGCGCTTTTCAAGCTCGTATCTGACCATAACGTGCAAGGCGTAGGTGACCTCGTCCGCTTCAACGCGTATAAGCGAGGGCTCTACCTTGTTTATCGCGCGGTAGAAATCCTCTGCGGTGTATTTTTCAAGCTCGGGGAAGCAGTCTTTTACGGTGGGGAACACGTACTCGGCAAACGCGCGGCTTCTGCCGAGCAGGTTTTCGTAAAAACGGCTCTGGCTTTCGTGTATGCCCATGGAAACGCCGCCGTCAAGATTGGTATATGCAAGCTCGTCTGCGCTGTTCATATCATAGAGCGCGTGTCCGCCCTCATGGATTACGCTGAACATGGAGGAAGCGAAATTATCCTCCTTGTAATTTGTGGTAATTCTGACGTCGTGGTGCGAGCCGAGGCTTGTGGTAAAGGGATGCTCGGTGGTTGCAAGTCCGCAATGGCCCTTGTCAATGCCGATTATATCCATAAGCGCAAGGCCGAATTTTTCCTGCTTTGCGGGGTCAAAGCTTCCAAAAAGGCAGGAGTCGTCGATCTGCGGTCTTTTGCCTATCTTCTTTATAAGGGGCACGAGACGGCTTTTAAGAGCGCCGAAGAACTCGTCGCACTTTTCCATGGTAAGTCCGTCCTCATATTTGTTGAGGCAGTAGTTATAGGGATGCATTTCGGGCGCGCAGTAGCCTGCAAAGCGCTTTTCAAACTCGAATATCTTTTCAAGGCAGGGGAGGAACAGCGCAAAGTCATCGGTTTCCTTTGCGGTGTGCCACACGTCATCCGCTTCAACAAGTATCTGCTCGTATGCGATATATTCGTCCATCGGGATCTTCTGCATCTCGCGGATATCCTTGAGGGAAAGATAAACGGAGCGTTTGTCCTTCGCTGTTAATTCATCCTTATGTGCATCAAGGAATTCAAGCAGCTCGACAGTCTCCTTACCCGTGGAAAGCAGGTAGCTTTCCTCACTGAGTACGGATAAGGTCCGGCCTCTGTTTGCGGCGGTCGCCTTTGGGGCGGTCGTTGCGCCGTCATAATAAATAAGGGACATCGCGTGTCCGTATGCCGCAAGCTTTGCCTGCAGCTTATTGTATTTTTCAAGTGCAGTTTTAAGTTCCATAATTAGCTCCTTTCGGGGGCGTTTTTTATATTGTAACGGATTTGTTTGGATTTGTAAAGAGCAAAGGACGTCATTATCAAACGATAGTGACGTCCTTTGCATTCAAAAGCTCCGCTTCCTTTTGGTCGTGCGTTACGCACACTACGGTGCGGCCCAAGGCATATTCGTTTATAACGGCGGCAACGCGCTCGCGGTTTGCCGTATCAAGCCCCGTCATTGCTTCGTCCAGGATAAGGATATCGCTTTCCCTTGCAAGCGCACGGGCGAGGGCAACACGTCGCTTCATACCGCCCGAAAGCTCTGCGGGCAGGGAAGCCATATCCTCACTGAGCCCGAGCTTTGTCAGTATCTCCCTCGCTTTTTCCGTATTTGAAAAGAGTGATACGTTGCCTATGGCATCAAGCGTGGGAATAAGTCTGTTTTCCTGAAAAACGGCACTTATCTTTGCGCCGTCCGCTATATCTACCGTGCCCTTTTGCGGCTTTTCGAGCCCCATTATCAGGCGGAGAACTGTGGTTTTTCCGATGCCGCTCTCGCCGGTAATATGAACTCTCTCTCCCTTTTTTATGTGCAGGGTGAGGTCTTTTATTACGTTTTCGCCCTTTTTGTAGGCAAACGTCACATTACTTAGCTTTATCACGTCTGTACCTCCCCAGCGCGAGCCTTAGCACGTTTTCAAGCAGAACGCTAAGCACCACGATAACAAGTCGGATCG
>JAZQFL010000189.1:0-3379 GCA_045539485.1 Eubacteriales bacterium | reverse complement strand
ATATGTCCATGACAAGCTACGCAATAAGCGAGACCATGACTGCAGAAGCATACTGGGAAAAGATAAAGAGCGATTATTCCGCGCTCTTTGCGGAAATGTCCGAGCCTGAGGTAAAGACCACCGCGCTTGACGGTGTTGAAGCAAAGCAGTACACCTATACCGCCAAGGCGGGTACCGCGGAATTTAAGATCATGCAGGTATTCTGCGTAAAGGGCGAGACCGTTTACGTATTTACCTTTACCGCAACTCCCGAAAAATTTGAGGAGCATATCGACAAGGTTGCCCTCGTGCTTGCGGAATTCCGCTTTATGTAAGATGAAAGAGATTTATTTTGACAACAGCGCTACAACTCCGCTGTGTAAAGGCGCAAAGGATGCCGCTATCCGCGTAATGGATATCTACGGTAACCCCTCCTCTCTGCACAGCGCGGGCCTTGCCGCAGAAAAAGAGCTGAATGCCGCAAGAAATGCGGTGCTCTCCGCTCTCGGCAGTGACAAAACAAAGGGCAGGCTCGTTTTTTGCGGTTGCGGAAGCGAGGCAAACAACCTTGCCATCCTCGGCGCCGCAAGGGCGAAAAATTTCCGCGGTACGCCCACGGTAATTACCACCGACAGCGAGCACCCGTCCATTGAAAATCAGGTAAAGGTGCTTGAAAAAGAGGGCTGGCGCGCCGTGCGCATCCCCACAAAGGGCGGAAGGCTTGACACGGAAGCATTTGAAGCCGCGCTTGACGCAAACACCGCAATAGTAAGCCTTATGCACGTAAATAATGAAACGGGCGCGGTCTACGACGTAACATCCGCATTTAAGATTGCAAGAAAAAAAGCACCGCAGGCGTTTTTGCACTGCGATGCCATTCAGGCATTTTTAAAGATTCCAATGAACGTACACCGCCTCGGCTGTGATGCCGTTTCCGTAAGCGCACACAAGGTAGGCGGTATGAAAGGCGTTGGCGCGCTTTGGTACACGCCCGAAGCGGAAAAGCAGAAACGTCTTTCCCCCGTTATTTACGGCGGCGGTCAGGAAGCGGGGCTTCGAAGCGGCACGGAAAACACCGTGGGAATTGCATCCTTTGGAGGTGCGGTTACGGAAAATGCCGCGCGCCTTGCCGACTCTGCCCGAAAATGCCGCGCGCTTACCGAGCAGATAATATCCGCACTCGGCGATATGAATGAGATATCCTTCAATCTCCCGACCGTGCGCGCGCCGCATATTTTAAGCATCACAAACAGCCGCGTGAGAAGCGAAACGCTTGTGCATTTTCTCTCCGCTAAGGGTATATTCGTCTCAGCAGGCTCTGCCTGCTCCAGCCACACAAAGCACCCGTCCTCTTCCCTGCTTTCATTTGGTCTTACACCCGACGAAGCGGAAAAGACTGTGCGCGTGAGCCTTTCAAGCGAGTATACCGACGAGGACGTTGCATATTTCTGCGATTGCCTCAGAGAAGGAGTTACCACCCTCGCGGGCGCTCGATAGCGCACCGCACATTAAATAAAACAAAAACCGCCTAACGCGTGTCATCCTTGAGCGAAGCGAAGGATCTTGCGTTCGGCGGTTTTTTGTTTATTCCAATTTCCAATCAATACCGCCAATAAGCTCACTCGCCTTTGAAAAATGCCTGCAGCCGAAAAATCCGTTATATGCAGACAGGGGCGAGGGGTGCGCGGCTGTAAGTATGTGGTGCGCGGGGTTTGTGATAAGCTCCGCCTTTTTCTTTGCAAAGCCGCCCCACAAGAGGAACACTATCGGCTCCTCACGCTCGTTTAGAAGCTCGATAACGCGGTCGGTGAATATCTCCCAGCCTTTTCCGCGGTGGCTTGCCGCCGCGCCTCCGCGCACGGTAAGCACGGCATTGAGCATCAGCACTCCGTTTTTCGCCCACGGGGTGAGATCTCCCGTCTTGGGCATGGGATAACCGAGATCGGCACAGTATTCCTTGAAGATATTAACAAGGCTCGGCGGAGGGGGCACGCCGTCCTTTACGGAAAAGGAAAGCCCGTGCGCCTGATCTTCCCCGTGATAGGGGTCCTGCCCGATTATCACCGCCTTAACTGCGTGATAATCCGTCAGCCTCAGAGCATTGAATATATCGTTCATTTTGGGATAAACGGGAAAAGCGGGATCGGCATACTCCGCCTTTAAAAACTCCCGCAATCGAAGATAATATTCCTTTTCGAACTCGTCTTTGAGAAGCTCGTCCCAGCTGTTACCGAAATGTACCATACCAATTCCCTTTCAGATAAAACTGTAGGGCGGGGGCTTGCCTCCCGCCGTTTTTTGTTTGCGGCGGGAGCAAGCCCCCGCCCTACGCAGAGGTCATTAATTTTTATTTATTTCAACATTCCTGCAAGGATGTTCTCAGCCTCGGCAAGAGCTTCCTTGACCTTCGCGAGATCCTTACCGCCGGACATAGCGGAATCGGGGCGTCCGCCGCCGTTACCGCCGCAGATAACGCTTACCTGCTTGCAGAGGTTGCCGGCGTGTGCACCTGCCTTAACGGCATCGGGGCCGCAAGCGGCGGCAAAGTTGAGCTTACCGTCGGAAACTGCGGCAAAGAGTGCAACGCAATCGGGATGCTCTGCCTTTATCTTATCGCACAGAGCGCGTGCGGCATTGGGCTTCATATCTATCTCAGCCGCGATGAGGTAAACGGAGCCGACCTGCTTCTTGTTTGCAAGGATTCCGTCAAGCTTAGCTGCGGAAAGCTTCTCGTTTGCGGACTCAAGCTCGCGCTTTGCTTCCTTGACCTCAGCCTGAAGGGCATTGATACGGCGGACAAGGTCGTTTACGGAAGTCGCCTTAAGCTCCTTAGCGGCAGCTGTAAGGATATCGTCCTTTGCGGTAAGCTCGGCAAGAATGCCAAGACCGGTGGTACCCTCGATACGGCGTACACCTGCGGCAACGGAGGACTCGGAAACTACCTTAAAGAGACCTGCCTTTGCGGTGTTATCAAGGTGAGTACCGCCGCAAAGCTCGGTGGAGAAGTCGCCTGCCTTTACCATACGAACGGTATTGCCGTACTTTTCGCCGAACAGCGCCATAGCGCCTGCCTTCTTTGCGCTCTCGATATCGGTTTCGGTGGTAACTACCGCCTCGCCGCGGAGGATCTCGCCGTTTACAAGCTCCTCGATAGCCTTAAGCTCGTCGGGAGTAACAGCGGCAAAGTGGGTAAAGTCGAAGCGTACACGCTCTGCATCCACGTAGGAGCCTGCCTGCTCAACGTGAGTACCGAGTACACGGCGCAGAGCCGCCTGAAGCAGGTGGCAGGTGGTGTGGTTACGTGCAATAGCGGCACGGCGGTCTGCGTCTATTTCCGCAGTAAGGGTGTCGCCCGCGCTGAGAGTGCCGGAAACGGCACGGCAGAGGTGGAGGTAGATGC
>JAZQFL010000188.1:0-3917 GCA_045539485.1 Eubacteriales bacterium | reverse complement strand
CGCTGTTACCTCGCCGATAACATTCCTCTGTCTGCTTCTTGTATTCGTAATTACCGTAGCAGGAACTAAGTACGTCAGCCTCGGTTCCATTCTTTGTATGCTTCTCTACCCCGTGTTCCTGAGCAGTATCGAGGGCTTCGGAATTTCCAACATATTTGCAATTCTGATAGCGGTACTCGTTATCTGGCGCCACCGAGAGAACATAACCCGCCTGAGAGAAGGCAAGGAAAACAAGATATCCTTCAAAAGCAAGGGCGGAAAGGACAATAAGTAATGCTGACCGAGCTTCAGGAAAAGCTGTTAGAAACAGCAGAGTGCGCCTTTTCCCTTGAAACGGCGCGTATGCTTGTGCTCTCAAAGCCTACCGAAAACAACGTAACAAAGATAAAGCTTGTGCGCCGTATTTCCTCAAAGGGAACGCTCTACGTGCTTGAAACATATCTCCCCGACGGACGCATAACACAGAAGAACAGCGAAAAATTCCCCACTGATGCCTTAGGCGACGGTTTGGGCCGTTTTGAACAGGCAGACCTTATTACCGAAAACGGCGACGCGCTGTACAAAAAAAGCCGCAAGGGCAAGGAGATGCTGAATATCAGCCCCAAGCTGAAATCAGCCCTCAGCGGCGGCGAAGTAAAAAAAGCGGATGCCGCACCCTTGCATAAAGAAAAAAACCGTATGCTTACGGGTGCCGAGCCTTTTCTTTACGAGCTCGGAGTATCCGATAAAAACGGCAATGTGCTTCCCTCCCGCCAATCGAAATTCCGCCAGATCTGCCGTTTTCTTGAATTTGTGCGCGATATATGCCACGTTCTGCCCGAGGACGGCGAGATAAACGTATACGATCTCTGTTGCGGAAAATGCTACCTCAGCTTTGCTGTATACCACTATTTTGCCAACGTGCTTGGAAGAAAGACCAGTATGCTTTGCGCAGACCTCAAGGGCGACGTGCTTAAAGAGTGCGAAAATACCGCGAAAAAGCTCGGCTTTGACGGAATGACTTTCCGATGCGTTGATATAACCAAGCTGGAAACGGATATAATTCCTCACCTCGTTCTGTCGCTCCACGCGTGCAATACAGCAACCGACATAGTGCTTGAGACTGCCGTAAGGCTCAAAGCAAAGGCGGTGCTCTCCACTCCATGCTGTCACAGGGAATTAAGCAAAAAAATAAACTGCGCTCCGCTTGAATTTACCACGCGCTACGGCATACTTTCGGACAAGCTGTGCACTGCGCTTACGGACGGTCTGCGCACTCTGTACCTTGAAAAAAGCGGATATACCGTTGTAGCCGCAGAGCTTATAGACCCCGACGATACCCCGAAAAACGTAATGCTCCGCGCAACCCTCGGCAACTCCAAAAAGAATATGGAAAAGGCTGAGAAGCAGTATGCGGAGGCAAAAGCGTTCCTTGGAATTGAATAAAAATGCGTTAAGGCATTCGCCTTAACGCATTTTTTATATGGCTTCTATTTCACATTCTCCGTATATAACGGCTTCAATGCCCATTTTTTGAAGCCTTGCGGCGAAATCGGGCAAACAAATTACCTCGGTATAAAAATGTCCGCATTCCAGTACGGCTATGCCGTGCTCCTGCGCCTCAACCGCGGTGTTGTAGCTTGCCCTGCCGGTAACAAGGATATCCGCACCGCACTTTGCCGCGGGAATAATGAGATCCTTGCCGTCGCCGCCGCATACGGCAACTCGTTTTACGGTCTTTTTACCGCCTGCGGAAAGCAACGCAAACGGCGCATCGAGTGCGTTTTTTACATTCTCGGAAAATTCTCTTATATCCGTTTCCGCAATATCGGCAAGCCTGCCTATCTCCTCGCCCGCATCGCCGAAGCGCTCTCCGGGTGTCAGCCCGAGCTTTTCGCAAAGCAGATCGTTCATACCTCCGTCAAGTGCATCGTAACGGGTGTGGAAGCTCATTGCGGAAATTCCGTTTTTAAGAAGCAGAAGAAGCGCATCTCCCTTTCCCTCTCCTGCGCGCACACTGCGCACGGGCGCAAACATAAAGGGATGATGCGTTAAAACCGCAACGCATCCGTTTTCCACAGCCGCTTTTGCGGCATCATAAGTAAGATCAAGCGAACAGAGCACCTTTTTTACTTCCATGTCGGGATCGGGGCAAAGCTGGAGCCCGTCGTTATCCCAAGGCATTGAAAGTGTTGCGGGTATCTGCAGGCACAATGCGTTATAAAGCTCCTTTACGGTCATTTCAGCACCTCTTTTTGTGTTTCTTCAAGCATTTTGATAAGGCCGAGCGTCTCCTCCCTCTCCGCGCCCTGAGTACCGCCGAGAAGGTTTTTTAAATGCAAAAGCCGTCTTTTGCAGAGCACGGCAAGCTCATCGCCGCCGCGCTTGATATTATCTCTGCCAAGCTGTTCTTCGACGGGAGTAAGTGTATACGGAACACCCGTATAAACAGCGCATATTATCTCATACTGCCTTCCCATATCGCGCACGATGATCTCATCCTCAATTTCAAAACCCTCGCTTGCGAGATAGTGCCTGAGATACGAAGAACGGGACATCGGCTGTAATATAAGCCGTACCTTATCCGCACGCAAAAAGCGCGCACAATCAGCGGAAAGCAACGCGGAGATAAGCTCCCCGCCCATACCGCACACGGCGGCATCGGTAAGCCCTACACCCTCAAGTCCCGAAAATCCGTCCGTAAGGCGCACCTCGATAATATCCGAATATCCCGAGGCATCCACGTTCTTTCTTGCAAGCTCCACGGGTTTTTCCGCCACGTCGCAGGCATACGCACTTTTCACCTTGCCAAGCGAGGCAAGATATATGGGGAGGGATGCGTGATCTGTTCCAATATCGGCAAAAACGGCCCCCGCACGGACAAAGTCTGCCGCCGCGGAAAGCCGTTTTCCGAATTCACTTTGCCTCGGCATTACTTAGCCTTTGCGGCAAGAAAATCGTTTATCTTTTTGATGAGAGCATCTGCATCGGTGCCGTGAACTGCGCAAGCGTCCTCAACGGATTCGCCGCGGGAGTGGGGGCAGCCAAGGCAGTGCATACCTATCTCAAAAAAGAACTGTGCGGTCTCGGGCTCCGCATCAAGAATATCGCCGATTACGCTTTTCTTTGTGATTTCCATAATATACCTCTTTTTTAATAGTCTTTTATCTTCACTATTATAATTCCTATTTTTCGTATTGTCAATAATTTGACCGAAAAACCTATATTTATGTAGACAAAACGGAAATACCGTGTTAAAATACTCATATTAAACTCCAAGGAGAGAGTTGTGAAGGATTCTGTGAAAAATATATTTTTCCGAATATTTGACCGCCGCGAGCCGCTGTTTGTTGCCGCTGTATGCGCGTGGATGACCTATGCCGCCCTAAGAAGCTTCAGCCTTTCAAACGGTACCGCACTTATTTGCGCGCTTATTACGGCGATACCCGTTATTTTTTCCGCGTTTATGTTAAAGGGACCCGCGTCCGCACTTGCAGGGCGGGTACTGCTGTTTTTATCCTCGCTTGCGCTGTGCACGCGCGCGGTGTACGAAAAAAAGACGGAGTTTTACCTCTATATTGCCGCCGCTGTCTTTATGGCTGTGGTCGGCATCTACTGCTTCCGTGCGTTTGCGGATATTAAGTATGCGGAGGATTCCAAGCTTATATGGATCTTCGTTTGCGTATGTGCAGCGCTCTTCTTTGCGGTATTTAACTCCGCAGTAACAGTCAGCCGTTACCTTGCCTACCGCGCACCCGCATTTGATTTCGGTATTTTCGCGCAGGCATTCTATTCCTTAAAGGAGCGCTTTATTCCCTTCACCACCTGCGAGCGCGGTTATGAGCTTTCGCACTTTGCGGTGCACCTCTCCCCCGTTTTCTATCTCGCGCTTCCGATATACGCGATCTTCCCCCGCCCCGAGACTGTGCAGGTAATAC
>JAZQFL010000187.1:0-9066 GCA_045539485.1 Eubacteriales bacterium | reverse complement strand
CAATAAATTTGTATTTTTTCGTTCAAGGCTACGCCTTTCTCTCAAAAATACAAATTTCGAAAAAAGTAAAGACTTCATGCCTTCCAAGGTGTAAAATGTAGTTACCACACAAACATTTTTACGGAGGTAAGCATGAAGCCTTACAAACATTTTACCACGGAAGAGAGAAAAAATCTACAACATTTTTTAGCAGAAGGTTTAAGTTTCAGAAAAATCGCAGATCTACTCGAAAGAAGCCCCTCATCCATTAGCCGCGAGGTAAACAGAAACAAAGCAAAATACAAACCGCACAGCAAGCCGGATAATAAATATTGGTACAATTATTGGAGAGCCCATAACCTCTATACGCGCCGAAGACGCGAACAAAACAGATTTGTTCTGCAGCCCGAAACATTTGAATGGGAGTTTATTGTTTCTCGCTTAAGACAGTATTGGACACCCGAACAGATATGCGGTCGTTGGGAGCTGCTTTATCCAGAACGTAAAAAACTGTGTGTTGCTACTATTTATAGGGCTATTAAAGCAAATAGATTTCCGAAAATCCCTGCAAAAGAGCATCTTCGCAGAAGAAATAAGCATAGATGTCACCAAAACTCCAACTACAATACTATTCAGCCGGTTCGTATTATACCTCAATGGCCGCAAGAGATACAAAACCGTTTGCGTATCGGAGATTGGGAAGGAGATACCGTATATGGCGGTTTTGGAAAAGGCTTATTGGTAACATTAGTTGACAGAAAAACTCGCTACCTTTGTGCCGGAATAATACACAGTCGCTCTTCCGAAGAAACCAGAACTATGATTGAGAAGCTACTTGCTGGTAAACCCCTAAGAAGTATTTCGTTAGATAATGGTTCAGAATTTTCGGAATTTAGATTATTGGAACAACATCTACACACCTTGGTGTATTTTGCGGAACCGCACAAGCCTTGGCACGTGGTACTAACGAGAACACCAATGACATATTGAGGTTTTTCTTCCCTAAGGGCTACGATTTTCATTCTTTGGATGATGAAACTTTACAAAATGTTGTTTTATCTATTAACTTGAGACCAAAAAAAATGCTTGGGCTGGCGTTCGCCTTTCGAAGCTTTCTTTGGTGTTGCACTTGCTTGACAATTTGCCGTGGCACGGCTTGCCGTGACGGGGGGATTGTCGATTCAGATAACGGAAACAACCCCTCAGTCTGCTTCGCAGACAGCTCCCCTTACACAGGGGAGCCATACGCTGCGGCGAAACTGTGCAAAGCTAAAGCTTTTTGGAACCACCAGCACTGCTGGTGGTTTTCGTTTTACAACAAAAGAAGCGGCCGTTTAAAACGGTCGCTTCTGCTATTTCTTACTTATCAAAAAAATCCATATTGCCTTCCAGCTCAAGCACCTTATCGATGGTTGTTAGGCGGTAGGTGGCGGTCCAGTTGGCGTAGAGGTCGTTGAGGCGGGCGCGCTCGCGGGGGGCGAAATTGTATGACTTGCGCACCCAGCGTGCTTGGAAGAACGCTTCGCTCTGCATTCCCCACGGTCTGTGGTGGCCGTGCCAGAGGGAATTTTCGTCAAGATTAATTGCCATAATGGCATTGCACCACAGTCTGTACGCTATATCGCGCCACATCGGCTTGTCAAGCTCCTTGGCAAGGCGGATGCACTCGGGCACTATTGCAACGCCCCAAGGGTCTATTGCGTGGTGCTGAGTAGATACTGCAGTACCGCCGGATGTATAGTAGCCTATGCGGTCAAATTCTGTTTCCTCTTCATACTGCGTATCAAAGAAGAACATCCAGGAAACAAAGTAATATGCCGCCTTTTCCGCTCTTTCAAGGTACTTTTTATCACCCGTGAAATCGTAAAGATCAAGCGCGGCAACCGCAAAGGGATATGCTCCCTCCTTGTCGATACAGCGGCAGTCAAGTGCGCCTGCGGTAACGCAGAAATCGTCAAGGTCGCGCTTAAAGTAAAATTCATCCGTCTTTATAGCGTACTCAAGGTATTCCTTATTACCCGTAAGCTTATAGGCAAGGCACAGCGCCATAAGCACAAATCCGCCTGCCGACCCGCCTGCGGTTGCCTTTGTACCGTCCATATTCCAGCGCATGCCGAAGGCATCCTCGTCCGTATATTTCGAAATAAGGAACTTAAGTGTCTTTTCCGCGCACTCAAAATATCTCGGGCGCGCGTATTCGGTATTCTCAAGCAGCTTTGACGCAAGCATTAATTCGTGCGCGTACCAACCGAGGTTACATACGTCTGCGGGGAGATAGTTCTTGTTTATACTGCGGATGTAATTTATCTGAACAAGTCCGTTTTCAAACTGCGAATCGCACCAAGCGTCAAGGCAGGAAAGACCCATATCGCGGTATTTTTCGTCGCCCTCGCGCTTCCATTTTTCAAGATAATGGCGCGCGGCACTGCAGCACTGACCCGACCATCCGCACTCATATACCTCCCAAGGCATATACTGTCCGTCGGCATCGCGGCGGTCGCGGAATGCGTTTCCGACCATATGTACGCCGTTTGCAAGCTGACGGGTATGCGCTTCTATATGCGCATAGCCTGCCTTACGTGCTGTTGCGGCATCGATATGCGCCTTGTGCTCAAACGGGAAGATATCGCAGAGTCGGTCGATAAGCGTTGCCGTGCCGTAATTCTTCCACATCGGCTTTGAGCAGAAGATATACACCTCGGTTACAAATTCTTCAGCGGGTGCAAGCGTGATGAAATTCTCATATCCCTCGCTTGAAACGTCGTGGTCGGTATATTCAAGGGGCATATTGGAATCGGGCCACAAAATGCGGTGGCGCTTATCATTTTCCGCAAATATTACGGAAGCGGAGCAAATGAGATTTGCTTTTGAGAGAGTTGAAGCAAAAAGCGCGGTTACGGTATCATCATTTTCAAATACCGTGCAAGCGGGAACGGAAACTCTGTCGGAGGAGTATGTCCAAGGAGCGCCGTCCTTTTCCCAGCCGTGGGGCTCCGTACCGTCGCTGCGGAGATTGCCGTTATAGGAAACGGAGGGGATAGTAAATCTTTCGGGAGCGTAATCTGCCGCAACGTCCAAAATAAACTGTACTTCCCTGTTTTCGGCGCTCTCGTTTTTATATGTACGGCGCACGGTGAATGTATCGTCATACTTTTTTTCAACGGTTTGAGTTACGGAAAAATCTGCCTTTTCTGCAGGGATCTCCGCTCCTCCTTTTTCCTTAACAAGAGCAGGCAGAAGGGTGAGCTTATCAAAAAGTTTTACTGTGTCCATATCGCACCTCGGTATGCTTTTTTCTTTTATTATACACCCGTTTATCTCGCTCGGCAAACCCAAATATGTATATACAATTCCAAAATTGTGATATTTATCATTTATTTCTTGACATTTTGCGCAAGCAGAGTTAATATTTTACTGAAAGGCGGTGCAATATGGAACCTAACGAAGAACTTATATTGGAACGCGGATTACACTCCGCCTCATATACTTTTTTTGACCGTTCTCTGCTTGCATCGTTTGCGGAGCATTTTTACAGAACTACGGGTATACCTACCTCCCTGCATACCTTTATCGAGGGCACCATTGAATTGCAGGCGATCCACGCGGGCAATAATATACACAGCTCTATATGCGCCTATCTGCGTCAGGAATGCTTTCCCCGTTTTCGGAGAGCATGCTTTGACTGCAACAGAATAAGACGCCTTGAATCCCAAAACAGCGAAGCTCCCTTTATATACCGCTGTCATATGGATTTATGCGAGGCTATAATTCCGCTCAAACGCATAAGGGACGAGGAAACGGTCATCTATCTCGGCCGTGTGGATACAAATGATGCAACAGAGGAGGGCTTTAAAGCCTTTTTTAGCCGAGCCGCAAAAACAGAACCGCTCATTTTGGAGAAAGCGAACATTGAAGAGCTGCGCAGCCTTTACTACGCAATGCCGAGAATGAGCGAGGAGCAGTTTGCATACGCGACCGCTCTCGCCGCAGACTATGCAAGGCTTGCAGAATCAGAGAGCCGCCCCGTAAGGTATATTCCGCAATCTTATACCGATTCCCTAAAGCAGTTTGTTGCCGCCAATATCCATTTGCCCGTCACGCGCGAAATGGCAGCGGCTCACGTCGGCATATCCCCCGGATATCTCTCGCATATTATATCAAAGGAGCTTGGATGCCCTTTTTCCGAATACGTAACCGCTCAAAAAATGGATAAGGCAAAGGAGTTACTTGCCTCGTCCTCTCTGTCCATTGCCATGGTCGCGGAAAACTGCGGATACGATAATCCAAAATATTTTTCCACCCTATTCAAAAAGCACACGGGAATGACCGCAGGAGAATACCGCAAAATGACCGCTCTTTCCAGTAAAAATAGCGCCAAAATATAGGATAGTTTTATGATATACGTTATATTTTTAGTTGCTTTTTTGGCTTCTGCCGTAGGCGCTGTCTGCGGTATCGGCGGAGGAGTTATCATTAAGCCGCTCTTGGATGCGCTCGGTGTTGCAGACGTTGCGCAAATAAGTTTTTTATCGGGCTGTACTGTGCTTAGCATGTCGTGTTATTCCGTCGGGCGCTCCCTTGCCGCAAAGGATAGCACCGTTAAGCTCCGCACTGCTACACCGCTTGCTATCGGTGCCGCGATCGGCGGTATCGTAGGCAAAAATCTGTTTTCCGCCCTTCGGGATATGTCATCACAGCCCGAGCGCGTGGGCGGATATCAAGCGGTATGCCTCGCGGTTATTACCGCGGCAACGCTTGTCTACACGCTAAACAAGCAACGCATCAATACACTTAAAGTTAAAAATACCGCCGTATGCATCGCCGTCGGACTGTTGCTCGGCACCCTTTCAAGCTTTCTCGGCATCGGTGGCGGCCCCATTAATCTTGTTGTTCTATATTTCTTTTTTTCCATGGAAACAAAAGAGGCCGCCCAGAACAGCCTTTACATAATTCTCATTTCGCAGACCGCAAGCCTTTTAACCGCAATATTTACCGCAAGCATCCCGCAGTTTAACGCCGTTTGGCTCGTTCTTATGGTATTCGGCGGCATCGGCGGAGGTATGCTTGGCAGAGTTCTAAATAAAAAGATTACCTCAAAAACAGTCGAAAAGCTCTTTGCGGGACTTATCGTGGTCATCATCTTTATCAGCTGTTACAACGCTTGGCGATATCTCGGCATTTAAACTAACCGCCTATTGACAATCTAAGTAAAATGTACTATAATATCCGAGTACAAATTGCGGGTATGGCGGAATTGGCAGACGCGCCAGACTTAGGATCTGGTGTCTTCCGATGTGCAGGTTCGACCCCTGTTACCCGCACCAGAAAACGACAAGTTTCGTATAGAAACTTGTCGTTTTCAGTTATATTCGCCTTGCGGCGAGTTATATTGCTTCGCAGTTATATTCGGCTAGCGCCGAGTTATATTGCCCTTTGGGAAGTTTCTTGGCGAATATAATATCACTGAAACCGCAGGTTTCAATATCACTTTCTCGACGAGAAAATATCACTCCGTCGAAGACGGAATATCACTGATAATTAACTGTTGTGCAAGACTTCAAATCCATACCGGAAACCAGCAGAAATTTCTTTTTCAGTTATATTCGCCTCACGGCGAGTTGTATGTACTTAGTGCGTGATAATACTTTCCAAAACCCATTGACATTTTTATCGAATTGCGATAAAATATTATTGTAATTCATAAAACACATCAAGGAGAGTCTGCAGATGCAAACCGAAAACCGCTTTGAAAGCCTGCACGCGTTAATTACAAAAAACAGCTTTGTATACTTTGTGTTTTCGCATCCGTTTTGGACAACGCTGTTATTATGCATTGGGTCTTGTTGCACCATGTTACTCTTTATGCCGTTTATGCTCGCATTCTTCTTCGGCCCGCCTGTGCTCATTACATTCTATAACATTTTCTTTCTCTGCTTTCCCTGCGGGTACGGAGATATGGATAAAGCAAGCATCGAAGCAGATGCAGCAACTATTTTATTCGGATCTGTTTACACTTATTTCTATATGATATTGAGCGAAGTGATGTGGGAGAAAGCTTGGTATGATCAGCTGTATAACCAACAGCTACACGCGCCTATCTACACCGAGGCCCTGCTCACGCTTGCGGTCATCGCCGCGGTAGGTATAATAGGTTATCTGCTTCTGCAGTTAAAGGGCGCTTGGGAGCTTCCGCCGCTTCTTGCGGCGCTGAGTATCGGCGCAATGTACCTGCTGTGCGCACTGTGCATCATCTGGTCTATACATGTGGCAGATAAACTTCCCTTCACTTTGGTCTTTGCATTGAACATAATACTTATCTGTGCAAAAACAGTGAAAAAAACGGTGCTTACACGCAAGAGGCTACCAAAAGAGCCAAACTACTCCTCACCCATCCTCTGCATAGCGCACAGGCTTTTATCAAATGCACAAAACCTGCCTTGGCTTGCACTCATTCTCGCGCTGCCGTTTTTTGGAATTATTATTTGCGTTCTTATACTTTTCGGTCAAGCGCCCGACAGTATCATTAAGGTATGGACGGAAACTGCGGATTGGACCTTCTCCGCCAAAACGGCTCCTCAAAACATTCACTACGACCAGCATTATCTTTGCACTGTTGCCGCAGGAGGACATAAAAAGGTAGTAAAGCCCATGCGGGTGGGAATGCGCCACGGGCACAGAGTTATCGTAAACCGCCAGTTGTGCATCGCCAATGCCTTTGAACAGCTTTTGGAGGAAAGGGTACCGCGTTTTCATCGGATCGTACGCCGCATTTACGATAAATACGGCTACCCCATTGCAAAGCACATAAAGTCCCCCTATACCGCGGATGTTATATGGTTCTTAATGAAGCCTCTTGAATGGATGTTCCTTGCAGTGCTCTATTTGTGCGACAAAGCACCCGAAAACCGCATTGCGGTTCAGTATCCCCACGCGCCATTGCCCAAGGAATACCTCCGCGGCTAACGCAAAACAGCAACAATAAATAAAAGGAATAAACCATGAACACATCTGACTGCACACAAAAGCTGCTTTCTCTCCTCGCCCTTGAATACAACTGCTCACCGAGGGATTTTGAGGATAACGAAAATATTCTCACAGAAGCCGCGCTCCGTGAGGGGCGCAGGGTGTACGGAAGCGAAAAATACTTTTTCCATATGTGCACGCTCGGCGGAAATGCGGTGATAACCGCAGACCCTTGCCTGCATCTTTTCCTTAAAGATTACATAAAAGGCAAACCGGGGCATTGGCTTTTTGAGGTGCCGAATCTCCTTGATATCGAAAAAGAGCTGAATAAATTCTCATACTCTCTTACCCAGTCGCACCACATGTTCCTGCCCTGCCGCAAAGCGGAGCCGAAGCTTGATTATGCCATTCGTTGGTATTACGGAGAGGAGATACACGCGTTTTACGGAGATGCGCGTTTCCCTAACGCTATATGCGAAAAATATCTTCCCGAGCGCCCCGACAGAATCGTAGTTGTTGCGCTTGACGGTGATAACATAATGGGTATGGCAGGCTGTTCCGAGGACGCAAAGGGCTGGATGCAGATAGGTATTGACATTATGCCGGAATACCGCTCCCGCGGTATCGGGACTTACCTTGTTACTCTCTTAAAAAACAAAATTGAGGAAATGGGTGATATCCCCTTCTACGGCACAAGCGTATCCAACTATCATTCGTGGAATATCGCCATTAATTCAGGCTTTAAGCCCGCTTGGGTGGAGATAGGCGCGAAAAAAACCACTTTATAAAGGAGACAAAATGAAACACTTTCTTTGCTACGACCACACGGAAGACAGTGAGAACCTGATTCCCGACGGGCAGGAGTTTTTAACCGAAGCAACACCCGCAGATCTGAAGGAAAAATATGACAAAGCGTTTTCCGAGGATTTTGACAATGCAATTAAAATAAAGCTGAACCTCCCGCTGTTATTGGGTGCGTATATCTCGGGAGCTCTCGGCATCGGTCTTCTTGCATCGTTTCTCGCGGAAAAGACGAGTGAATGCGGCGGATTCATTTCCGCCATAAAAGAGTTCCCCCTTTTCTTCGGCTTAGGCTGTATATTCTTGATCGCGGGCATTATAATGGCAATTATCTTCAGAATGAAAAACAAAAAGGACAACGAAGCCGACGTGGAAGAAAAATTTGCAACATCCAATACCGTCGCATCTGAGATTTTCCGCGCTCTTAACGTCCCCGAGGATGCCAAGGACACCCAGATAATCTCTTTCAATTACTTATATTCCGACGGTGAATGCGCACCAACAGCCGATAACGGCGATCACCCGCATTTCAGCGAATGCTATAAGGTATACGCTGAGAACGGCAATATTTGCCTTGCACAGCAGGAAAACGGCAAGTATACTATTCCCCTTTCTTCCATTCGCGGTATACGCAAGATGTATACCGAAATCACGGTTGACTGCTATCTCGACGATCTTGAAGATAAAAACGAAGCCATTCAGCGCCTTGAAATGGAAGAAACCGAAGCCGGCGATATTAAAATGCCTTACCATTACGCATTGGAATTTGAGAGTGAGGGCGATACTTGGCAGCTTCTTTTCCCCGCTTTTGAGCTTGATTATTTTGAAAAGCTTACCGGTATTACCGCATAAAGCATATGTCTTTATACAGCAACATATTAACTTTATGTATAATATTCAAAACATTGCATAAACATACAGAAATAATGAAAGTTTTTTCAAAAATCTATTGACAAACGAACCTTTCTGCCATATAATAGGCACTGTCAATTAATTAATTTGCGGTATTATCCGCTATGGAGGAAATTATGAAAAAGCTTATATCCCTTGTGCTTTGCGCACTCTTCATCCTTTCTTCTGCTCTCGTATTCACCGGATGCGGCGCAGAAAAGACCCTTATCGTTCAGACCAACGCATACTTCGCTCCCTTTGAGTACTACGAAGGCACTGTTATTACCGGTGTTGACGTAGAGATCATGGAAAAGGTTGCAGAAAAGCTCGGCATGAAGCTTGAGTTTGTAAACGTTGAGTTCTCCGCTATTATCGATAACGTTGCTGCAGGGAAGATCTGCGATGCAGCTGCTGCGTGTATCACCGTTACCG
>JAZQFL010000186.1:0-7126 GCA_045539485.1 Eubacteriales bacterium | reverse complement strand
ATTCTTTTTCAGCTCCTCGCGGAGGACTATGTAGCTCTCCTGGCGGGAGGGAGGGATCTCGCCGTTTGCGACGGCATCAAGGATGGCACAGCCTTCCTCTTTGGTGTGGGTGCATTTCGTGTACTTGCATTTGGTGAGCTTGTCTTCAAACTCGGGGAAGGACCAGATAAGCTCGTCCTCCTCCATAAAGTGGAAGTTTTCAAAATCAAGCAGACCGAAGCCTGGGGTATCTGCAAGGTAACAGCTCTTACCTTCGCCAAGCTCTGCGGAAAGCAGCGTGACTGCGCGGGTGGTGTGTCTGCCTCTGCCCGTTTTTGCGCTGACGGACGAGGTACCGAGCTGAAAACCGGGGAAGAGCATATTGAGACAGCTCGATTTACCCACACCCGAAGCACCCGCAAACGCGGCTATTTTATTCGGGAGTATCTCGCACAGTGCCGCGCGCAGTTCTTCTTCGCCCCATTTTTCCTTTGCCGAAACCGCAAAGGCGGGGAATCCTGCTGATGAGTATATGCGTATAAGCTCCTTTGCTGTATCGGGCGCAAGCTCGCATTTATTAATAATAACGATAGGAGTTACGTTCTGTGCAACGCACGCGCAGGTCAGCTTGTCGATCGCAAGCAGGGAAGGATCGGGCTTTGCCGCCGCGGCGGTAATAAGCATATAGTCAAGGTTTGCCATCGGCGGGCGGATAAGCTCGTTTTTGCGCTCAAGGAGCTTTTCCATAAGTATACCGCGCTCGGCATCGACCTTTCCGTCCTCTGTAATTTCAAGCTTCACTTCTGCGGTATCGCCTACAAGGGGCGTTTGCCCCTTGTGGCGGAAAACTCCCCTTGCGGGTATCTGAATGACCTCGCCTATAGCGATGGGCGAGCCTTCCTCCGCGCTCTCAACGCGCAGTGTGTACAGACCGCCCGAGCTGCCCGTAATACGGCAGACTAGGCGCTTTTCGGTTTGATTCATCGCTTTACTCCGTGTAATTCGGTCCGCCGCTGATAACAACGTTTATCTTTGTAAGCGTAACGGGGACTCTCTCGCCCGATTTGATGCTCTGCGAAAGAACGGTACCTGCAGGCTTTTCCGAGCGGATATAGGTAACGGTACCGATGCCCACCTTGCTTCTCACCAGAAGCGAGTATGCCTCGGATTCGTCCTTGTTAAGAAGGTCGGGCACGTAGGTGTATTCAACAGTTTCGCCGCTGCTGACGTAAAGGATGATTATATCGCCCTTATTTACGGTAACACCCGACACGGGATGAGTGCTGATAACGCTTCCGTCCTCAATGGTCGGATGTGCCTGCTCGATTATCTTAACCCCAAAGCCAAGCGAGCGAAGCTCGATCTCAGCTTCACGGCTGTCCCAAAGGGTGTAGTCCTTGATAGTTGCTTGCTCCGCTCCGAGGCTGACGGTAAGCACAAGCTTTACTGTCTGAGTTCCCGCGATGCGTCTTTCCTCGTATGGGGAGGGGGACTGGGAGATAACGTAGCCCTTTTCGATGCTGTTGTCGTGCACCTCGATTATCTCCACGGTATAATCCGTGCCGAGATTTTCAACAAATTCTGCCGAGTAAACGGCGCCTACGCAGTTCGCAACGCTTACAACACGCGCGTCTCCCTTGCCTGAGAAAAACAGTGTGTTTACAACAACGATTCCCGCAACGATGAGGCAAAGGAAGAATGCGGAGAGCACACCTAGAATTATCGGAAGCATCGAGCCGCCGCGTTTTCTGATACGGCTCTTGTCCTGCGTGAGATCCACGGGCTTGTTCGGACGCTTCTTGAGCTTCTGGAGATAGTGCATCATATTTGCGGCAGAATCGAATCTGTCTGCGGGGTTCTTTTCCATTGCGGTGAGGATGAAAGTCTCAAGCCCCACGGGGATATCGTGCTTGATATCGCGCGGCTTTTTGGGCGCGTTGTTTATCTGCATCAGCGCGATAGACACGGTGTTTTCGCTGTCAAAGGGAAGGGTTCCCGTTGCAAGCTCATAGAGAAGAGCGCCAAGCGAATAGATATCCGAGCGCGCATCGACCTTTTTACCGCTTGCCTGCTCGGGGCTGATATAGTAAACGGTTCCTATCGCTTTATCGGTTTCCGTGACCGTCTGAGCACTCGGAAGCTTTGCAATGCCGAAATCCGTTACCTTGATGCTTCCGTCATCAAGTATCATAATATTCTGCGGCTTGATATCACGGTGAACTACGCCTCTGCTGTGTGCGTGGTCCAGAGCCGCGAGTATCTGCTCGGTGAAATTGCAAATCTCACTAAAGGACAGCTTGCCGTGAGACGACATATAGCTTTTAAGCGTTATTCCCTCGATGTATTCCATTACGATATACTTGAGGTTCTCGCTTACGGAAACGTCAAAGATGTTTACGATATTCTGATGAGAGAGCATCGCAACGGCTTTTGATTCGTTTATAAAGCGCCTTACTGCGCCGTCATCATCCGCAAATTCCTCGCGCAGCATCTTTACCGCTACCGTGCGGTCCATAAGCGTATCGTGTGCGCGGAAAACAACAGCCATTCCGCCGCTTCCGATAACTTCCTCTATCTTGTAGCGTCGGTCAAAATGTCTGCCGACGTATTCCTGATATTTTCCCATTATTCATCCACCCTTTCTGCGGCCTCGGCGCAGGTGTCGACCGCCACTGCGGTTATGTTATCGGTGCCGCCCGCCTGATTTGCAAGCGTGATAAAGGTGTTGCATACGTCCTTTGCGCTGATAGTAAAATCGGAAAGTATCTTTTCCATAGCGCTGTCGTCAAGATGTGCGGTAAGCCCGTCCGAGCAAAGAACGGCACGGCAGTTTTCCGCGATGGCAACAAAGGTGTCCGGCTCTACTTCGGGTGCTATGCCGATCGCGCGGGTGATTATGTTTCTCTGTGAATTGTATTTTGCTTCCTGTTCGGATATCTCGCCCATATCGACAAGATACTGCACAAACGAATGATCCTTGGATAGGCGCCTCAGAGCACCTTCCTTGGAGCAAAGGTACACACGGCTGTCGCCGACGTTTACACCGTAAAGTATATCCGAGGTAACAAAAGCGGCGGCAAGCGTTGTGCCCATGCCGTGAAGCTTTTCGTTTTCGGATGCCTCGGTATAAACCGCGGTGTTGGCGCATTTTGCGGCATTAGACATTGCCGCACTTATCTCCTCGGCGGAAACGGTAAAGCACTTAAGCTCGCTGTTATAATTTTGCTCCGCAAACTTGCGGCATTTCTCGGAAAATACCTTTGCGGCAAGCGTGCTTGCCTCACTTCCGCCCGCGGCACCGCCCATTCCGTCGCAGACAGCAACAAGTGCAAGCCCCGAGGCTATCTCGGCGGCAAAGAAGCAGTCCTGATTTGCGGAGCGCTTTATTCCTTTATCGGTTGTTCCGTAGATTACCATAGCTGGATCCTTTCGCTGTTTTATGTGGTCCCCCGCTTGCGGCGAAGCTGTCCGCAGGCGGCATCAATATCCTTACCGAGCCTTCGGCGCAACGTCGCGTTCATACCGAGGCGTTCAAGCTCCGCGCAGAATGCGTATGCTCTTGAATCGTCGGGTGTTTCAAAACTGCGTTCCTTTACGGGATTGAGGCGGATAAGATTGATGTGAACCGGCGTTTTACCGGGGAAATATTTTCTAAGCAGGCGCGCAAGCCTTGCCGCGTCCTCAAGAGTGTCGTTTTCGCGGTAAAGCAGAGTGTATTCAAAGCTTATTCGGCGCGAGGTCGAGTCAAAGTAGTCCTTGCACGCGGTAAGCAGAGTGTCGAGCGGGTATTTGCGGTTCACGGGCATTACGGCGCTTCGTGCTTCGTCCGTTGCCGCGTGAAGTGAAATGGAAAGAGTTATGGGCAGGTCGGCTTTTTTTAACTCGTATATCTTGTCCGCAACTCCGCAGGTGGAGAGGGAGATATGGCGGTAGCCGATGTTAAGTCCGTTTTCGTCGTTTACAAGGTGTAAGAACTTTAGTGTGTTTTCAAGATTGTCAAGCGGCTCGCCGATGCCCATCATAACGATACCGCCAATCCTTTCACCCGAATCGCGCTGTGCCATACAGACTTGTCCGTATATTTCGGACGGGGTGAGGTCGCGTACCTTTCCTCCGATAGTGGAGGCGCAAAAGGCGCATCCCATACGGCATCCCACTTGAGAGGAAACGCATATGGTATTTCCGTGTGCGTATTTCATCAGCACGCTTTCAACGTATTCGCCGTCGATAAGGCGGAAGAGGTATTTTACTGTACCGTCAAGCTTCGAGACCTGCTTTTGCTCTATCTCGGGCATTCTGTATTCAACGCATTCGGCAAGTTTGGCTCGAAGCGCGTTTGAAAAATTGGTTATCTCTTCAAGTCGCTTTCCCGCCGCATAGGCGGAAAAAAGCTGTTTTGCACGGAACTTGGGTTCGCCTATTTCGGCGAAAAAAGCCTGAAGCTCCTCTATATTCATTGAGCCGATATCGGGTTTTTTTGCGGTATCTGTCATTTTGCGTCTCCTTTTTTGCGGAAGCGGGAAATGAAGAAGCCGTCGCTTTCTGTTATGTGGGGAAGCAGAGTAAGCGCGCCGTTTACGGACTTAAGCTCTCTGCCGTCAGCTGATGTAACTGTAAAATCCTCGGGCTCAAACTCGCTGTGCTCGCGGAGAAAACGCTCGACCACGTCCTCGTTTTCCGCACGGCGGAGCGTGCAGGTGGAGTATACAAGTCTGCCGCCCGCGCGAAGGTAAGATACGCTTGCGTTCAGTATCTCGTAAGCGGATTCCGCAAGCCCTTCAACTTCCTCTGCGCTCTTGCGGCGCACGTCGGGCTTTTTTGCCGCTACGCCAAGCCCCGAGCAGGGAACGTCGCAAAGCAGATAGTCAACCTTGTTTTTCAGCTTTGCGCGCGGCTGCTTTGCGTTTTGTATGCCCGCTTCAAGGATAGTGATACCGAGGCGCTTTGCACCGTCCTCAATAAGGGGAAGCTTGGAGCGGTGTATGTCAAAGGAATTTATCTTTCCCTTGTTCTGCATATCCATTGCAATGGCAAAGCTCTTCGATCCCGGCGCGGCACATACGTCGCAGGCAGTACTGTCGGGTGTTGCACCGAGTATCTGTGCCGCAAGCTGGGATGCCTCGTCCTGGATCATGTAAAGCCCTTCATTGAAGGCGGGAAGTGATGTGGGAACAACGTCCCCGTCTATTATGATTCCGTTATCCGCAAAGGGCGTGGGTCTTGCTTCAAATTCCGCAAACAAGGGGAGAAGCTCCTCTCTTGTTGTGCGCAGGGTATTTGTACGGAGGGTAAGCGGCGCCTTTTTTGAGAGCGCTTCAAGTATCTTTTCCGCTGTATCCTCGCCGTAATCGCGCACAAAGCTTTCGCATATCCATTCGGGGAACGAATAATTTACGGAAAGATAAGGGATAAGCCCGTCTTCCTTTTTAGGGAGCTTAACCTCGGGCGCTCGCAGATAAGAGCGAAGAACAGCGTTAACAAAGCCTCGCTCGCCCTTTTGCCTTGCAAGGGCAACGGTCTCGTTAACGGCGGCATGTCCCGGTGTGCCCATATAAATAAGCTGATAAAAGCCGAGACGGAGTATATACTTTGTAAATCTCTCAAGCTCGTCTATCGGTCTTGAGGAAAATTTTGAGATATAGTAATCAAGTGTAATGCTTTTTTCCGTTACTCCGTAAACAAGCAGCGTGAAAAGCGCCTTGTCTCTGCGGTCCTCAAATAATGCAAGTCCGCTTGAAACGGCAAGGTTGATGAACTTTTTATCTCTTTCCGCGTCGCAAAGAAATCGCAGTGCGGCGTCTCTGACTTTATCCTTCATTTTGTCCTTTCGGGGCTTAGTCCCTTCTTCTGGAACCTCCCGCAATGATGAGTAATCTTAGTATCTGTACAAGTGATGTTGCAAGTGCCGCAACATAGGTAAGTGCGGCAGCCGTCAGCACCTTTTTGGATGCTTTAAGCTCTTCCTCGTTAAAACGGCGCGTATCTTCAAGTGCTTTAAGCGCACGGCTGCTTGCGTTAAATTCAACGGGCAGGGTAACTGCCTGAAAGAGTGCCGCAAGACCGAAAAACGCGATACCCGCATAGCAGAGCGCGGGAATTGCAAAGAAAAGACCGATAAGAAACAGCGGCATTGCCAGATTGCTTCCGAAGTTGCAGGCGGGAATAATTGCGGCGCGTATCTTCATTGGGGTATATTCCTGCGCGTACTGTATAGCGTGGCCTGCTTCGTGTGCCGCAACACCGACAGCGGCGGCGGTATCCGCTCCGTAGACAGAGTCGGAGAGGCGGAGCACGTTATCGCGGGGGTCGAAATGGTCGGTAAGATTACCGCTGATGCGCTCTATCCTTACGTGGTAGAGCCCGTTGCGGTCAAGGATCATTCGGGCGGCATCCGCTCCCGTTACGGAGTGGTAAAGCCTCGCTTTTGAGTATTTGTTAAACGTGGAGGTCACATTGACCTGAGCAAGCATCGCAAGTATCATAACGGGGAGGACAAGAACAACGTAGGTCCAGTCGATTCCGTAGTAATAAAGCATTATTCCTTCTTTCCGCGGAGTACATCACCGCTAAAAAGCTTTCTGCCGCGCAGATAATCTGCCGCGGGCATTTTTTGTTTACCCTCGGGCACAAGCTCGGAAATACCGAGCACGGTGCCGTTTCCGCAGGCGATAAGCAGGCGCTTGTCGGCTTCAATAACGGTTCCTGCGGGTTTGTCTGTGGTTTCGTTTGCTTTGTAAGTTTTTGCAATCTTGAGAAGACTGCCGTTAGGTAAATAAGCACGGCACATAGGAGCGGGGGAGAGGGCGCGGATGCGGTTGTGGCACACATCTGCAGTCTCTTCAAAATTAAGCTCCTCTTCCGTTCTGTCTATCTTTGCCGCGTGTGTGGCAAGGCTGTCGTCCTGCGGGATGCGTACAAGCTTACCTTCCGCGGCAAGTGCAACTGTTTCAACAAGAAGCTCGGCACCCATAGAGGAAAGCACGTCGGAAAGCTCGCCGTAGGTTTCGTTTTCGCCTATATTATGCTCGCGCTTTAAAAGCATATCGCCCGTGTCGATACCGTCTGCCATATACATCGTAGTAATGCCCGTAACGGTCTTTCCCTCCATAATAACGCGTTGCATGGGTGCGGCACCTCTGTACTCCGG
>JAZQFL010000185.1:0-2100 GCA_045539485.1 Eubacteriales bacterium | reverse complement strand
CTTGAGCAGGAGCATCTTATAGAGGAGGCTCCTAAAGGCTCTGTGGTAGTGGGTATAAACGAAAAGGACCTCGGCGATATTTTTATGATAAGAATAAAGCTTGAGGGTCAGGCGGCGGCTATGGCAGCAGAAAGCCGCACCGAAGAACAGCTTTCATATCTTCGTGAGGCAGTGGAATTTCAGGAATTTTATCTTGAAAAGCGCGATGCCGACCGCATAAAGAGTATGGATAGCCGTTTCCACGAAACGATTTATAAAATGTGCGCAAGCGCTGTGTTTTATGACGTGCTTTTGCCGCTACATAAGAAAATACTGAAATATCGCCGCGCTTCTGTATCTAACAAGAGTCGCGCAGAGGCATCGGTTGCAGAGCACAGAGCGATATATGAGGCTATTTTGGCAAAGGATAGCGCTCTTGCAGAAAAGCTTGTTATAGAGCATCTTAATAACGCGTATATGCATATGATAACGAAAGGATAATCAAAATGGGTTACACAATAGCACAAAAAATTATTAAAGAGCACCTCGTTTCAGGCGAGATGACTGTAGGCAGTGAGATTTCACTCAAAATAGATCAGACCTTAACTCAGGATGCTACAGGCACTATGGCATATCTTGAGTTTGAAACGATGGGACTGAAACGCGTGAAAACCGAGCGCAGTGTGGCATATATCGACCACAATACTCTTCAGTCGGGCTTTGAAAATGCCGATGACCACCGTTACATACAGTCGGTAGCATCAAAGCACGGCATCTATTTCTCACGTCCCGGTAACGGCATTTGCCATCAGGTGCATCTTGAGCGTTTCGGCAAGCCGGGTAAAACCCTCATAGGTTCCGATAGTCATACCCCCACAGGCGGCGGTATCGGTATGCTTGCAATGGGTGCGGGCGGTCTTGACGTTGCGGTTGCGATGGGCGGCGGCGAATACTACATCACAATGCCGAAGATGTACAAGGTCAATCTTACGGGAAGGCTCCGTCCGTGGGTTTCCGCAAAGGATATAAGCCTTGAGATACTCCGTATACTTTCCGTAAAGGGCGGGGTCGGTGCGATCATCGAATGGGGCGGCGGGGGCATAAAGAGCCTTACCGTTCCGCAAAGAGCGACCATAACCAATATGGGTACTGAGCTTGGTGCCACCACCTCTATCTTCCCGTCCGACGAGGTAACGCTTGCATTTCTTAAGGCAGAGGGAAGAGAAGAGGATTACACGCCTCTTGAATCCGACGAGGACGCGGTATACGACAGAATTATTGACATCGATCTCGACGAGCTTGAGCCGCTTGCGGCATGCCCTCACAGCCCCGACAACATAAAGAAGATCAGCGAGCTTGCGGGCATGAGGGTGGACCAGGTGTGCGTCGGCTCTTGCACGAACTCCTCGCTTGCTGATATGCTGAAGGTTGCGGCAATTCTTGATGGAAGAACGGTTGCGGATTCGGTAAGCATGTCGGTTTCTCCCGGCTCAAGGCAGGTGCTTAACATGCTCTCCGAATGCGGTGCGCTTGAATCGATACTTTCCTCGGGCGCGCGTCTTCTCGAATGTGCGTGCGGTCCGTGCATCGGTATGGGCTTCTCCCCGAATTCGGGCGGCGTTTCCCTCCGTACCTTCAACCGTAACTTTGAGGGCAGAAGCGGTACAAGAGACGCAGGCGTTTATCTCGTATCCCCCGAGGTTGCTGCGGTAAGTGCGGTGTTCGGTGTTATTACCGATCCCCGTGTTCTCGGCGAAGAGCCTCAAATCGTCATGCCCGACAAATTCAAGGTCAACGACAGCGCAATTCTTCTTCCCGCAAGCGTTGAGGAAGCGGATTCGGTTGAAATTCTTCGCGGTCCGAACATCAAGCCCTTCCCGGACACATATCCGCTTGAGGACAGCGTTACGGCAGAGCTTACACTAAAGGTCGGCGACAACATAACCACAGACCACATCATGCCCGCAGGAGCGAAGATACTTCCATACAGATCGAATATTCCGTACCTTTCAAAATTCTGCTTTGCGGTCTGCGACGAGAGCTTCTCCGAGCGCGCAAAGGCGGCAGGTAAGACGATAATCGTTGGCGGCACGAACTACGGTCAGGGCTCCTCCCGTGAGC
>JAZQFL010000184.1:0-18068 GCA_045539485.1 Eubacteriales bacterium | reverse complement strand
AAGCTTGCGCTCTCCCACCCCGAGATAGCCTTTACCTTTATTTCCGACGGTGTAGAGCGCTTTTCGACCGCAGGTGACGGAATTCGTTATAACGTTCTCTACTCTGTTTTCGGCAGAGAATTTGCCGAAAAGCTTATATCCGTAAGCGGAGAAAACGGACCTATCAAGGTTGAAGGATTTATCGGTAATTCGCTCAATAACCGCGCAAACAGAGGTCTTCAGCACTTCTTTATTAACGGAAGATTTGTCCGTTCCCGAACTGCGCAGGCGGCGCTTGAAGAAGCGTTCAGCTCCTATATGGCGGAGGGCAAATTCCCCGTATGTGCACTGTGGATTACAATTCCCGCAAATTCCGTTGATGTAAATGTTCATCCCGCAAAGCTTGAGGTCAAATTCTCAAACGAAAAGCCCGTGTTTGAAGCGGTCTATTATGCTGTTCGTTACGCATTGCAAAACGATACGAATAAAGCTCAAATGAAGCTGAAAACGGAATCCCCATTCCGTTTTACGGCTACGGAAGCCAAGATTCCTGCCGGAAGGGATGCCGAAGCAAATAAGGCTCCCACGCTTTTAGATCATGTTGCAATCGAGCCAACGGAAAAGAAACCCGAGCCGTCATTGCCCAGCTATGGGCATATTCCCCCGTCTCCGCCTATTGATGCTGTGCCGGAGTATTTCGTGCCTAAGACCAATGCGTCCACCGAGCTTTCATCTCCTGTTGCTGCTGATTTTTACTCCTCTTATGCAAAATTCTCAGAGCCCCCGAAAGCAAAAGAGTATGAGGCTGTTAAAGTCGATTTTGGCAAAGAAACTGCAAAGCCGATAGAAGAACCCCGTGAAGAGAAGCCTATAATACCTATTGAATACATAGGTATCGTATTTGATACTTACATTCTTGCAAAACGCGAGGATGAACTGCTTATCATTGATAAGCACGCGGCGCATGAGCGCGTTATCTATGAAGAGATGATGCGTAACTTGAAGGCTGACAGCGAACCGCCGAAGCTTATGCTTGTACCGATAGAGCTTCGTCTCCCGCACGAACAGCTTGCCGCGCTTCTCGAATATGAGGATAATATTAAAAACGCAGGTTTTGATTTTACCGTAAACGGTGAAAATGTACTGATAGACCAGATTCCCGCATTTCTTACAGTTGATGCCGCCCATGACCTCATTGAGGAGCTTGTCGGCTCCATTTCCGAGGGCGAGGGAAGAAGCGCTGTTATAACGCGCGATAAGCTTTTCTCGCGTTCATTGTATTCCGCATCCTGTAAGGCGGCAATGAAGGGCGGTGTAAGAGACGGCGAGGAGCATTTAAAATGGTTGCTTGCCGAGCTCTCGCGTTGTGAGGATATCAAGGTCTGCCCGCATGGGCGCCCCGTTGTTACGGTGCTGAGCCACAGTTATCTCGACCGCTCATTCGGCAGATTACTTTAAGTAGAGGATTATATTATGTTTATACTAAAAAAAAACGAGGGAAATGCAAGACGCGGTGTTCTTCACACCGTACACGGCGATATTGAAACTCCCGTATTTATGAACGTTGGAACAAGTGCCGCTATTAAGGGCGGAGTATCTGCTGTCGACCTTGTCAATATAGGATGTACAGTGGAGCTTTCAAACACTTATCACCTGCACATCCGTCCCGGTGACGAGCTTATTAAAAAGCTTGGCGGACTCCATAAGTTTATGAGCTGGAATGGTCCTATCCTTACCGATAGCGGCGGATTTCAGGTCTTTTCCCTTGCTCAGCTTCGTAAGATAACCGAAGACGGAGTTCGCTTCCAGTCCCATATGGACGGCAAGCGTATATTTATGGGACCCGAGGAATCAATGCAGATACAGTCTAATCTCGGTTCCACCATTGCCATGGCCTTTGACGAGTGCGTGGAGAATCCTGCAGAGTATTCTTACGCTAAGATGTCTGCGGCGCGTACATCGCGTTGGCTTCTTCGCTGTAAGGCTGAGATGGCTCGTCTTAACTCTCTTGAAGGAACTGTTAACCCCAATCAGCTTCTTTTCGGTATTAATCAGGGATGCACATATCCCGACCTCCGCGCCGATCATATGAAGCAGATAGCTGAATATGACCTCGACGGTTATGCAATAGGCGGACTTGCTGTAGGTGAGCCCGCGCCCGTTATGTATGAGATGATAGAGGTCGTAGAGCCTCATATGCCGAAAGAAAAGCCGAGATATCTTATGGGGGTCGGTACTCCCGTTAATATTCTTGAGGCTGTATACCGCGGAGTCGATTTCTTTGACTGCGTAATGCCCTCAAGAAACGCACGTCACGGAAACCTTTTCACTCATTTCGGCAAGATCAACCTCAATAACGAAAAGTATTTCGACGATCCCCGTCCGATAGACCCGCTCTGCCAGTGCGAGACCTGCCGCAATCACAGCCGTGCTTACGTCCGCCACCTTTTTAAGGCACGTGAGCAGCTTGCAATGCGCCTTTGCGTAATTCACAATCTCTATTTCTATAACGAGATGATGCGTGATATCCGCGCCGCGCTTGATGAAGGCAGATACGAACAGTTCTACCGCGAAAAGAGAGAAATATACGACTCCCGTTGCGAGGATTAATAACAAAAAAATGCGATGACCGCGGTCATCGCATTTTTAGTTATCTATGAAGTTTTCTGTATTCTGTCGGAGATAGAGTTGTTTTACTCTTGAATTGCTCGGAAAAATAGCTTGGCGAGAATCCGCATTTGCCTGCGATTTCAGATATGCTTATATCTGTTTCGCAAAGCAATCGCTTTGCCGCCATAATTCTGCGCTCGTTTATATACTGCATCAATGCCATGCCGGTATGTTTTTTGAAAATATGTGCCAGATAGTATTTGCTGATACCCATTTCATCGGCTATTGAGTTCTGGGAGTATTCAGCGGACAGGTCAGAATCTATCTTGTCGATGATAGCCTTAACGATAGGCTCCGCAGGAGCTTCTGCAGAGGCTCTGATCTCTGTGATTATTTCAGCAAGAACAACCTTATCATCGGAGCCGGTTTCCGTGAAACGTCTAACCAATACGTCAAGCTTATCTGTATTGACCTTATGCGCCTTATCGCAGGGAATGCTCAACTTATCAAATACTGAGTCAATTATTTCGGAACGCTCGCAGTTTTTTAATATGTACTCAGCAAGCTCTTCGGAGGTGAACCGGGAAGGCTCGTTGTAAGGATTTGGGTCAAATCCACAGTACTTTCCAAGCTTGTTTATTACCCGCATAAGATAGCTATCCTCGGAAATCAGGTCGCCTGCCATTATGTCTTCCTCGGTTATGGAGGCTGTCAGTATCTCTCTTGCAAATGATTCGGCTTGTTTGATGCTTTTTGCATAACCTCGTTCTCTATCATATATAATATGAATTCTGCCGCTCCTGTCGATCTTTGCGTCGGGGTAGGATACCGAGATCCTTTCGTCTAACAGCAGTTTGTATTTCCACGTTTCGCCTTCATCCTCGGAAAGAAATGCAGTAAGATTCTTGCGATGGGTGCGGTCATCATTATAGATGAGTAGCAACCTGCCCGATGGAAGCCTTCGTATGTGAAAACGGGAGCTTGGGCCGGTTATCAACTTTCTGTCGCCGATCCAGTGCTTGCCTCCGTCATAGGAATCGGAAACCGTGATACCGTACGTAGTGCGTATATAGACGGAGATTTTGTGCCCGTGCTCTACGAACATGTGTTCATCAAATACTCGCTTATCAACCTTCGCAAGTCCGCGCGCTTCAAACGTTTTGCCGCAATCGCTTGTAACGTAAGCGTAGGCACCGCTGGGAACCGGATAGTCAGGAACGTCATGGCGTGCCCAAACTGCAATGGGGAACAACCATTCACCGGTTGAAAGAACGGTAGGCCTGCACATCATTACGTCTCTGCCTATGTAAAATGGCTCCTCAAAAACAGGCGATTCTGCATCCGGATCATTACAAATTGCGGCGTATGTTCCTTTATCCGGTGCTTGTGACCAAACTATCCAAAGCCGATTCAAAGGATCGATCCATAATGCTGCATCATAGCATCTGAAGCCGTCATTCGGTAAAACAATGGCAAACGGTTCTCCATAATTTTTGCCGTCATCGGATCTGTAAACAAGAACATAATTTCCTATAGTTTCAGTTATATTTCCGCTGTAAAAGCAAGCATAGGTCTTACCTCCTTCGGTATACTCGATTGAAGGTATCCCTTGCCACAAGCGCTTGTCGTCGGAACGGTCGGAAATTTCGGTTTTATCGTATGTGATCCTAAAATTGTACATTGTATCGCCTCCTTTGCTTAGATTATATCTCACTTATGAAATGTGTGCAATAACAATGTTGCTTTTTATAAAAGAACACGGCAAGGAAAATCCTTGCCGTGTTAAGCATTATTTCAATTCATAGGATATGGGGGATTTGCCGCTTATAAAGTCAGCTGTGACAACAACCTTTTTAATATCCCGGCGCGAGGGGACCTCGAACATTACGGGAAGCATAGCTTCCTCAATAATGGAACGGATGCCGCGCGCACCGGTGTTGCGTTCAATTGCAAGCTTTGCAACGGTAAGGCACGCATCCTCGGTAAATTCGATTTCGATATTTTCCATCGAGAAGAGCTTGGTGTACTGCTTTAATACGGAGTTTTTAGGCTCCTTCATAATGCGTACAAGCGCTTCCTCATTGAGCTCGTCAAGCGCAACGTTTATGGGCAGTCTGCCTACAAGCTCAGGAATAAGACCAAATTTAACTATATCGTGTGCAGTGGCAAATTTGAAGATGTTCTTTCTTTGCTCCTTACTGCGTACACCTTCGGAGGTAAATCCGATGGGCGCGGAATTCAGGCGCTTTTCAATAACTTTTTCAAGTCCGTCGAATGCACCGCCGCAGATAAAGAGGATATTCTCAGTATTTATCTGAATGAATTCCTGATTCGGGTGCTTGCGTCCGCCCTGCGGAGGGACGTTTGCAACCGTGCCTTCAAGGATCTTAAGAAGTGCCTGCTGTACACCTTCGCCCGAAACGTCACGGGTAATGGAACGGTTTTCGCCCTTGCGGGAAATCTTATCGATCTCGTCGATATAGATTATGCCGCGCTCTGCGCGCTCCACATCAAAATCAGCCGCCTGAATAAGACGGAGCAGAATATTTTCCACGTCCTCGCCTACGTAACCGGCCTCGGTAAGAGTTGTAGCATCCGCAATTGCGAAGGGGACATCAAGGGTCTTTGCGAGTGTCTGAGCAAGATATGTCTTACCAACACCCGTAGGACCGATAAGAAGAACGTTGCTCTTCTGGAGCTTAACGTCATCATCTTCCGACGCTTGTTCTGCCGCTTTCTTTTTGCCCTTTGGCTTCTTATCAAGCAGGGAAATGCGCTTGTAGTGATTATACACAGCTACAGCAAGGGCTTTTTTAGCTTCGTCCTGACCTATTACGTAGGAATCAAGCTCATCCTTTATCTGCATTGGAGTAAGAAGCTTGAAGTCGGTTGAAGAAGCGGAGGTGGTGTATACCTGATCGTTAATTATAGAATCGCAGGCATCAACGCAATCATCGCAGATATAACTGTCGGTAATAGGGGAAGGGATGAGAAACAGAACCTGATTCTCATCCCTGCCGCAAAACGAGCAGTGTTTTAGTGAATTATCAAGAGTATTATTTCCTGCCAAAATTATTTCCTCGTGTACCGATTATTTACGCTTTACGAAGACCTCATCGATAAGTCCGTAAGCCTTAGCTTCGTCGGAGGTCATAAAATTATCTCTTTCAGTGTCTCTTTCGATTACTTCAAGAGGCTGGCCGGTCTTTTCGGCGAGAATCCTGTTGAGACGCTCTCTTGTGCGGATTATGTGGTCTGCATGGATCTTAATATCTGTCGCCTGACCTCTTGCACCGCCGAGAGGCTGATGTATCATTATCTCGCTGTTGGGAAGGGCGTAACGCTTGCCCTTAGCACCTGCGGCAAGGAGAAATGCACCCATAGATGCTGCCATGCCTATGCAGATGGTGGAAACGTCGCACTTGATAAAATTCATGGTATCATAAATAGCCATGCCGGCGGTTATGGCACCGCCGGGGCTATTGATGTAAAGGCTTATATCCTTATCGGGATCCTGAGATTCAAGATAAAGCATCTGAGCGACCACAAGTGACGCGGTAGTGTCGTTAACTTCGTCAGAGAGGATTATGATCCTGTCAGAAAGCAGGCGGGAGAAGATATCAAATGATCTCTCTCCGTGGCTGGTCTGCTCAAGAACATAAGGCACAAGTGCCATTTTTTCGCCGTAATTATTGAAGTTCATGGGTTTCCTTTCCGCGGCTTGTGCCGCAATGATTACTCAGCCTTGGTCTCTTCTGCGGTCTCAGCAGCGGGAGCTTCCTCGGCCTTCTTCTTAGTGGTGGTCTTCTTAGTAGTAGTGGTCTTTTTAGCAGTAGACTTCTTAGCTGCGGGCTTCTTCTCAGCCTCAGGCTTCTTGTCGGTGATTACAGCACTCTCGCGAACGAGCTTAAGTGCGCCCTCAACCTGAAGATCGCGCTTAACGTTATCGCGGCTTACGTACTCGGTAACCTGAGCGGGCTCCATGTTGTATGCCTTAGCAATGCGCTCGATCTCAGCGTCAACTGCTGCATCGTCGATCTCTATGTTTTCAAGGTCAGCGATTCTCTCGAGTGCGAGGCGGGTCTTAACCTGCTTGGTTGCCTGAGGGATCATTTCCTCGCGGAGTCCGTCGAGATCCTTACCGGTATACTTCATGTAATCGTTAAGGGAGAGACCGTTGGAACGGAGACGCATGTCGTAGTCGCGTACAAGGTTCTCTGCCTCATTCTCATACATGCAGGTGGGGATGTCGCCTTCTACCTTGTCGATAAGAGCGGCGATGAGCTGATCGTCAACCTCTGCATCTGCGTGCTTGGTGTGATCCTCGGTGATTTTTGCCTTAACATCGGCAACATATTCAGCGTAAGTATCAAATTCGGAAACGTCCTTAGCGAACTCATCGTCAAGCTCGGGAAGGATCTTTACCTTTATGGAGTTAAGCTTGCACTTGAAGGTAGCTTCCTTGCCCGCAAGCTCGTCTGCGTGATACTCGGCGGGGAAGGTTACGTTAACATCAAACTCTTCGCCGATGTTCTTGCCAACGATCTGCTCCTCAAAGCCGGGAATAAAGGTACCGGAACCGAGAACAAGCTCCTGGCCCTCGCCCTTGCCGCCTGCGAATGCAACGCCGTCGCAGAAGCCTTCATAGTCGATGTTGGTGATGTCGCCGTCAGCAGCTGCACGATCGGTAACGTCCTCGGTGCGGGAGTTTCTCTCACGCATAGCGTTGATTCTGCCGTTAACCTCGTCATCGGTTACGTCAACAACAAGGCGGTTAGCCTCGATGCCCTTGTATCCTTCGATGGAGATAACGGGTCTTACGTATACAGCAGCCTTGATAACAACGCCGTTGTCGTCGAGGCTCTCAACGTCGATCTCGGGGCGGGAAACGATATCAAGTCCGGACTCCTTAGCAGCAGCCTCGTACTCAGCGGGGATGAGGTTGTTGAGCGCATCCTCGAAGAAGATTCCCTTGCCGTACATTTTTTCAATAATGTTTCTGGGAGCCTTACCCTTACGGAAACCGGGAACGGTAAGGTTCTTTGCCTTCTCGCGGAAGATCTTGGTAACTTCAGCGTCGAAAACGTCCTTTGCGATCGAGAACTCGATCACGTGCTGGTTTTTGCCATTGTCTGTGGTTTTAATGAATGCCATTTTAAATTCCTCCGTTTTTTAACAAACAGTTTTATTGTATTAAAAATGAACTGCGATGTCAATATTTTTCGCAAAAATCATTGTTTAATCGTGTGAAAATGCATATTTTAAAAGAATATGGGTAATGGATGAAAGTCGAGAAAGTCAGCAGATATCAGCGAAAAGCTGATTCCTTCAAACTCCGATGTCTGAGGAGTAACATAATCTCCGTGTATGTGACCGTAAAAACAACGTGTTATACCGAATTCCTTAAGTGTGTCTACAAGCTTTCTGCAAACAAATCCGCCGCGTACGGGAGGGAAGTGAAAAAATACGATTATTGGCTTTCCGCTTGCCTCGGATAGCGGTTTTGCGGCGTTCAAGCTAATTCTCAAACGCTCGTTTTCTCGGTTAACAAGCTTATCGTAATCGGTGCCTGCGGGCATTTTGAGAGAACCGTCATTATACCAACCGCGAGTTCCCGCAATAATGAAGTCCTCGCATTCATATGCGTTGTTATACAGAATATCGAGGGTACTTATATCATTTGCTTCAAAAAAATCGTGAAGTTTTTTTGCGGTGGTCCACCAGTAATCGTGGTTGCCCTTGCCGAGCAATTTCTTGCCCGGCAGGGAATCGATAAGCTTAAGATCGCTCTCGGCTTCTTCCACGGTGAGCGCCCACGAAATGTCTCCGGGGATTATTACCGTGTCCTCGTCGGTTACGACAGCCTTCCAGTTTTTTACTATCTTTTCTGTGTGATCTGTCCAACGCCTGCCGAATACCTGCATAGGTTTGTTCGTTTCGGAATTCGTTGAAAGGTGCAGATCAGCTATGACGAAAAGTCCCATTAGGTCCTCATTTGTTTAAGAAATTTCTTACGGAATCCCTCATATCGCTGATGTTGATCTTTTCATTGAAGCGCACTTCGCTGCTTACAGCTGTTGCGAGAGGAGCGGGAATGCTCTGTCCGGATATCTCGGCAAGCATATCAAGGGCCTTTACTGCATCCTCCGGAACGTTTCCGGTAAGAGCTCCGTATACACCCTGTGCAAACTTGAAGGGGCTTGCGGTGGATGCGATTATCATAGGAACGTCATCGCCGTTCTCTTCACGGAACTTATCCGCGCAGTAAGCGGCAACAGCCGTGTGCGTGTCAATGAGGTATCCGTGCTTATCAAAGTACTTTTTGATGGTTGCCTTGGTGTTTTCCTCGGTGCAGTAATAACCGCAGAATTCATTTTTGATAGCCGCAAGGGTCTCTGCATCAACTGTGTACGCGCCTCTTTCGCTGCGGAGATCGCGCATCCACTGGCGAACCTTCTCGTCACCGGCAATGAGGTAAAGCAGTCTTTCAAGATTGCTGGAAACGAGAATATCCATAGAGGGAGATATGGTGAGCTTGAATTCGCGGTGCTTATCGTAAACACCTGTATTGATGAAGTCTGTCAGAATGTTGTTCTCGTTGGATGCACAGATGAACTTGCGGAAGGGAAGTCCCATTCTCTTTGCCATATAAGCGGCAAGAATATTACCGAAGTTTCCTGTAGGTACGCAGATATCAACTTCCTTACCGATCTCGGCACCCTGTTCGTCAATGAGTCTGAGGTATGCAAAAACATAGTAAACGATCTGGGGAACGAGCCTTCCGAAATTTATGGAGTTAGCGCTTGTAAGGAAGTAGCCCTTTTCGTTCATTTCCTTAACAAAGGCTTTGTCGATAAAGATTCTCTTTACTTCGCCCTGAGCATCGTCAAAGTTTCCGTTCACAGCTGCAACGTTTACATTCTTACCCTTTTGGGTAACCATCTGCATTTCCTGAACCTTGCTAACGCCGCCTGCAGGATAAAAGACCTCGATATTTATGCCGTCAACGTCGCAATAGCCTTCAAGCGCGGCCTTTCCGGTATCGCCCGAAGTTGCAACGAGTATAACGGCTTCTCTGTCCTCTGCGGTCTTTTTAAGAGCACGGGAAAGGAGTCTGGGCATTATCTGGAGCGCCATATCCTTGAATGCGCAGGTAGGGCCGTGCCAAAGCTCAAGGAAGAACTTCCCATTATCTATGTCACGCATACCGATAGCACCCTCGGGAAATCTCTCGGCGGAATATGCGTTATTCGCGTCCTCAAGAAGCTCCTCGTAGGTGTAGTCGGAAAGATACATGGATATTATCTTAGCGGCACACTCGGGGTATGTCATTGTGCGCATCTCTTTAAGGTCGTTCGCTGAAAGGGTAGGAATGTGTCCCGGCATATAAAGACCGCCGTTGATTGCGATTCCGCGCTTAATGGCGCATGCGGGAGATACGCTTTCGTTTGTAAATCTTGCGTCTCTTGTGCTTACGAAATTCATTGTTGTACCATCCGTTATTTTAAGAATTGTTGAAATTTGTTTAACGCATTAAGGTAAATTATTTTATCCGCCAGAGACGGAGAAAATCTGTTGGAAAGCTGCTTGTAAACATCATCAAGCGAAGTGATATCGGTAAATCCGCACGGAAGGTCGGTTCCGTCGAGGTCGCATCCGAAGCATACATTGTCTTCGCCAGTATCCTCAATAAGGTACTCGATGTTGTCAAGCACGGTGTTAAGATCGGCATTTCCGTTTTCTGCAAGGTGCCAGGGACAAAGCGAATGTCCGACGATGCCGTTAAGAGAAACGAGCCGCTTTATCTGCTCTGTGTAAAGATTTCTTGTGTGGTCGAAAAATCTTCGCGAGTTGCTGTGCGATGCAATTACGGGTGAGGAATGCCTTTCGGCTATATCCATTATTTCATCAGACGACCTTACGCTTGCATGGCTGATATCCAGGATCATTCCTTTTCGAGCGGCATGTGAGAGCACGGCTCTTCCTAAGTCGGTTAGTCCGCCCTCCGCTTCATGTGAGGCGCCGAGCAAGTTTGTCTTGCCCCACATGGGGATAAGAATGCGTACTCCTTTTTCATACACATCATCAAGGATATCGGTGGAGGTTATAAAACCGCAATCTTCAATGCAGTATATGAAACCTGCGTTGCTTTTTTGCTCATTCTGCGATCTGATCGATGATAAAAGATCGGTAGATGTCTTAATTATGTCGCAACGGGTATTTTCACATTCGGTATTGAAATCGTTTACGCATTTATAAAATACGTCTTTTGCTTTTTTGGGATCATCAAAAGTACACCACACTGCCGCAACTTGTATGTAAGGTGTAAAAGCTTTTGCTTTTTCAAGGGAAATGTGCCCGTTAGATGATCTCAGAGCTTGAGTGTTATCGGAGATATATCGCGGTGTATCGCAATGGAGGTCAAAAATCGGGATCAATACGTTTTCCTCCTGAGCTTGAGTTGTTTGCGGGTAATTGCACTGCGAATATGTTCAACTTTTGATTTGTTACCGTCCAAATATACCTCAATAACGTCAATGCGCGGTATGAGCGGCGGTTTGTATTTCTTCATATAGCTGAGAGCTGCCAATATGAGATTGTTTATCTTCTTTTGCGTGATGTAAGAGGAGGGCTTTGCTGGATATGTTCCGTCGGCTCGTCTGCGTACCGTTTTAACCTCAACAAATACAATATATTCGCCGTCCTCGCAAATAATATCGATTTCCTTGGTTCTTACGTGGAGATTTTTGTGCTTAACAGTGTATCCTAAATCCTCAAGGTACTTTGCGGCAAGCCTCTCGCCCTTTTTACCCCAAGATGCAAATCCGAGTTTCATTTGTTTAAAAACTTCAGAAACGTCTTGCGGTGCTCGGGACACGGACCAAGCTTTCGAACAAGGGCCATATGCTCCTTGGTGGGATATCCCTTGTGGCCTGCAAAGTTATATTCGGGGTATTTTTCGGCAAGGTCCTTCATATATCTGTCGCGGCTAACTTTGGCAAGTATTGAGGCGGCAGCGACTGAAGGTGAAAGCGAGTCGCCCTTTACGAGCGTCTCTGTGTAAAATGTAAACCCGCGAGATGTGTTTCCGTCGATAATACCCGCATCGGGCTTCGGATCAAGCATTTCTGCTGCTCTGCGCATTGCAAGCATCGAAGCATTAAGGATGTTTATCTCATCGATTTCCTCAGCGCTCGCAGTAGCTATTCCGTAGCTTATTGCATTTTCTTTGATGATATCGAACAGCTTCTCGCGCTTCTTTTCGGTAAGCTTTTTGGAATCGTTCAGACCCTCTATCACAAGCCCGTGAGGCAAAACAACTGCGGCTGCAAATACAGCACCCGCAAGAGGACCTCTTCCTGCCTCGTCCATTCCGCACACTACCTTAAAGCCTTGGTCAAGGAGCAGCTGCTCATAATAATAATCCATCATTTGAAATTCTCCGGAAGTTCAAGAGTGATCCTGCCGAGCTTGCCGTTGCGGAATTCTTCCAGTATCGTAAGGCAGGTGCGTTCTTCGTTGATCTCACCGCCTGAGATAAGGAAACCGCGCTTTTTGCCGATCATCAGCATCAGATCGTAGCCGCTTAATTCCTCGATATCGTATTTCATAATGTCGATTCCGTAGCGGTCCTCAATTATAAGCGGTTCGAGCTTTAGCAATCTGCTGCAGAGTCTGCAGGCAAGATCCTCATTATCAAGAATATCCTGCTTGATAGTGCCGGTAAAAGCGAGATTTTCCGCTATATATCTGTTTTCAAATTTTGGCCAAAGAACTCCGGGCATATCAAGAAGCTCAAGCCCGTCGCTTGCGGTTACCCATTGCTTATCACGTGTGACTCCCGGGCGATTTTCTGCTTTTGCTGCGGCGGAATTTGTGAGACGGTTTATAAGTGTTGATTTACCGACATTCGGTATTCCGAGTACCATTGCTCTGATGCGTCTGCCGGTCATACCCTTGGATTCCCATTTTGCTATTTTCTCTGCAAGAAGCTCGCGAACTACAGGCCTTATTTGATTAAGACCGTTACCTGTTTTGCAGTCACAGAGAATGCAGGCAACATCCTCTTTTTCAAAATACTGTTTCCAAAGCTTGTTCATCTCAGGCATAGCAAGACCTGCTTTGTTGAGAATGATAAGCCTCGGTTTGCCTGCAGTAAGCTTAGGGACCTCCGGGTTTGCGGAGCTCATCGGAATTCGAGCATCTCTTATCTCTATGATAAGATCAACATCCCGAAGATTCTCTGAAATCATTCTTCGGGTTTTGGCCATGTGGCCGGGGAACCATTGAATCTCTTTGCTCATATCAATATCACTGTTGCTTACGGCATTGCAACCCTTCCGAATTTGTTAAGGGGGAGAAAACGAAGTACAAATTTGCCCACAACGTTTTGTTCGGGTACAAATCCGATATCAGTGCTTCTGCTGTCAAGTGAGTGGTTTCTGTTGTCACCCATTACAAAAAGGTGACCCTCGGGAACCTGCAACGGGAAATCGTGATCAGAGAGTACGATCGCGTCTGTTTTATAGACGGCATAAGCTGTTTCGTTAAGCGGTTGGCAGGTCTGCACCGCTTCCTCCGAATTGGCGACATAAAGAGTGAGGGTTCTGTCTGAGTTGAAGATGATGTTGATCCATTGGCCCTCAGTTGCGATAACGCGTTTAATAATTGGGTCTGATCTTCTGGACTCCATATTCTGGAAGACAATAATATCTCCGTATTTAAGGCGCGTATATATATTGGTGACGATTACGGTGTCATTCTCTTCAAATGTGGGGTACATCGATGCCCCAACCACTTTTGCAGGTCTTGCTATAAAACCGAAAAACAGAATCACAAAGCAAGCAGCAAATGCTATGGTTTCGATAAGATCGTAGAAATTACCCAGTGATTTTTTCTGTTTTTCTTTTCTCACCTTTTCTTCGGTTTCCGAATCAAGGGCGGAGACATAATCAAGCACGACGGTTTCTTCGTCGTGTTTGTTGTTTTTGTTAAATTCGCTGTTCAATTCAAATCCTCCCCAACAGCTGCTCTAATGCGCTTTCGGTCATGTTCTTTTCTATTCCGAGCATCAGGGGCAAAAGCTTTGTTCCGTCAGAAATGTCAAGTCCGGTTGCTGCTGCATTGAATTCGTTAAATTTGCCGTTTAGCATATTAAAGCTTGCTTCGGATGAGAAGATAACAAAGGGAACGTGCTCTCTGCTGTGCGTACGGATCTCAATCGGAGTGGGGTGATCCGGCAGGCACATTATGCGGTACGCTTCACCGGTAGAGTCAAGATGTTTTTTTACAGGGGCAAGAATGCGCTTGTCGATGTATTCGATTGAAAGAACTTTGTTTTCGATCTCTCCGCGGTGTCCGCATTCATCGGGTGCTTCAACGTGAACGTAAACGTAGTTATAACCGTCCTTAAAAGCATTGATCGCAGCTTCTGCTTTTCCTTCGTAATTGGTGTGGATATTTCCGGTAGCACCTTCAACATCAATGCTTTTCATCTTAGCGGCAATGGCAATTCCTTTAATAAGGTCAACCGCAGAGATAACAGCGCTCTTCAGACCCCATTTTTCATCAAAGCAGGGAAGTGCGGGTTTCTTTCCCGGGCTCCAGAACCATACTGAGTTTGCGGGATTCTTACCATCTGCTATTCTCTTCAGATTAACCGGATGATCGGCGAGCAGTTCGGCGCTCTTCTTCATTGCGTCAAGATATTTTTGTCCTTCATTACCGCTCGGAAGATAATCACCGATGCGCTTTCCGATAATGTCGTGCGGCGGTGTGAATACAAACTTAGGATCAGCATTTTTCCAGACTGAGCAATGTCTGTACGAAACACCGGGATAGAAATGAACAGTATCGGAACCGAGCTTGTCCTGAATGAAGTCAATAAGGATCTTTGCTTCTTCGGACGAAATTTCGTCTGCACTGTGGTCGAGCATAACTCTGTCTTCATAGGAGTCAGCCTCTGAGAGAGTAACAACGTTGCATCTTACGGCTGTGTCTTCAGCGTTGAGGTCAATTCCAAGACTGAGTGCTTCAAGTGGAGAACGGCCATTTGAATAAATCAACGGGTCGTAAGACATTATGGCGAGGTTTGCCGTATCACTCTCCGGGCGCAATGCAGCGGGGACGTTGAGTACAGTGCCAACTATACCGTGTTTGGAAATTTCTGCAAGAGCGGGAGCGTCAGCTTTATCCATAGGAGTGGCATTTCCGAGTTCCGGGACCGGTCTGTCGGCCATACCGTCGAAAACTAAAACAAAATTTTTCATATAATGATTTCCTCTGGGAAACTAAAATTTACATTCCATATTATTATAGCACAGTGGTTCCGTAAAATCAACAACATAATGACGATATTTGTAGTTTATATGAGCCAAAATCCGTCATTTCGCTTAAAATAGAGGAAAAAATTAAAACACGCTTGATTTTTGCAAAAGCTTGTGATATCATTACAAGGCGTTAATTTGCGCATATTACGGAACAGTCCTCTGCTATGCTCGCACGAATGTTCTCAGAATTAAGGAGGAGCCCATGACTAAGATCGAGGCTTTTGCAAATGAGCAGCTTAAGGAAACCGTTCCCGCATTTAATGTAGGTGACACCGTTCGTGTTCACAACCGCATCAAAGAGGGAACCAGAGAGAGAATCCAGATGTACGAAGGTACTGTTATCGCCCGTCACGGCGGTGGAATCTCCGAGACCTTTACCGTTCGCCGTATCGCATACGGTTGCGGCATTGAAAAAACTTTCCCCATCCACTCTCCCAACGTAGTTCAGGTTGATGTGATCCGTCAGGGTAAGGTTCGCCGCGCTAAGCTTTACTATCTCCGCGACAGAGTTGGTAAGGCTGCTAAGGTTAAGTCCAACATATAAGCGCATGCTTAATAAAAAAGAGACCGTTAACGGTCTCTTTTTTATTTTTCAAAATTGGAGCTTCTAATATCAATGGCAGAATAAGAGACAAAAATCCAAAATTGAAAGATTTTGTATAATTATTTGACGAATTTAGACGAATAATAGAGGAGAAAATAGAAATAAGAGATGTATACGCGATTTGATGACATATATTACGTACAGGCGGTCTGAGTAACATAAAAAAGTTGTAGGACGTAGTCTAATAAAATCGTCCGGTGCTGTTGAAGGCGGTTTTAACACGATAGATATTTCGCTGTAAAAGTTAATTTAGATGTTGGCGATGATGGGATTATCAACGGAGAAACGCTTGCGATGATTCACATTGATTACACGTTCGATATTGGATTCATAAAATCTGTTTATATTCTTGGGTAGTTGATTAGTAGAAAAATGGCATTAACAATACAAAAACTACGTGTTTGGCTCTTGTGCGGTTCCCTTAATTATACAAAATTTGCATTTTGTATAATTATATCAAGGTCGAGATTTGCCTATTTTTAGTCTTCCCCTATGTTTTCTTGCTTCTTAATATCGCGTATTTGTTTTTTGTTGCTTCTCCGCCGCGGATGTGTCTTTCGTTTCTGTTTTTTTCAAGTACGCATTTCACCTCCGTATAAAGTCCGGGATTTATTTCTTTCAGCTTTTCTGTTACGTCTTTATGCACTGTGCTTTTGCTGATTCCGCTTTTTGCTGCTGCTTGTCTTACTGTAGCTCCGTTTTTTATTATGTATCGGGCCAATGCTTCGCATCGCTCCTCGTATATCGGCATTATTATGCTCCTTTTGTTGTTTATATATCATATTACCGATCATCTTATCTTATTCCCTCTTTTGCTTGACACTTCCCCGATGTTGTGTTAAAATCTTTAAAAATTCGATTAACGGTATTTATAATGGATAACACAGAACTTATATTTGAGGGTTTTAACGCAGTTAAAAGCGCGATTTGCGGAATCGAGTTAGGTATAACCGGGCGCTCGATAGTACGCGTTCTTTTCTCGAAAAAAAGAATATCAAAGAAGAACTATGAGCTAAGCTGGCTCAGAGGCCGTGCGTCAATGCACGGTTATGAGCTCGTTATGTGCGGTGAGGATGATGTATCAGCTGTTTGTACTACCGATACACATGGCGGTATTGTGGGCATTTTTACTTCACGCACTGCCGGAACTGCTGATGATCTTGCAGATATTGCATCGAAATCTGAGGATTCGTGGTTTTTAGCTCTTGAAGGCATAGAAGATCCTTATAATCTTGGCTTTACCATTCGCTCAGCTTATGCATTCGGTTGTGCCGGAATCGTGCTCCCTAACCGCTATATTTTTGGCGCTGACGGCGTTGTTTGCCGTTCGTCTGCAGGTGCATCGGAGAGAATTCCATTCTTCAGATGCGATCTTACCGATGCTGCGCGCGCTGTGCGTTCTGCGGGTTATTCTGTTTGTGCCGCTTGCGAAAAGGATGCTGTTTCTCTCGCGAACCATCCTCTCGCTTTGCCGCTTATGCTTGTTATCGGCGGCGAAAAGCGCGGAATTTCTGCTTCATTGCTTTCGGAGTGTACAGACAGAATAAGGATAGATTACGCAAGATATGCGGGTTCTTCTCTTTCTGCGGTATCAGCCGCCGCTGTTATATCTTATGAAATTGCCGAAAAGAACGGAAAGCTTATCAAAAATGATTGACGGAATAATTTTTGACCTTGACGGTACTCTTTGGAATTCAACCGGGGCTACTTATCTTATATGGAATGACGCTTTAAAAGCAAAAGGTATTGATTTCCAAATGACATATGAGAAAGCATTGCATTATATGGGGATGACAATGCTTACAATTAAAGCTGAGCTAATTGAGGAAGGTATGCCGTCAGAAACCGCAGAGGCGGTCGTCGGAGTTATGTCCTCCTCAAGCTCCGAATATAATTTTACCGACGAAAACGGAGAGCCCAAGGGTGTTGTTCTCTATGACGGTTGTATCGATGTGCTCAAGCAACTTTCAAAGAGGTATAAGCTTTTTATTGTTTCAAATTGCGGTTACGGCTACATAGAAAGCTTTATGGATACCTTTAATATCAATTCTCTGTTTACAGATCACGAAAGCTACGGGCGTACGGGTCTCGGTAAGTCTGACAATATCAAACTCGTTATTGAGCGCAATTCCCTTAAAAACTGCATATATGTAGGTGATACTGCCGGCGATGAGCATGCCGCGCATACTGCCGGTATTCCTTTTGTTTTCGCAAAATACGGCCTCGGTAAGGCTATTTGCCCCGACCACGAGATATACCGACTCTCAGATCTTATATACCTTGTGCAGATGCTTTAAAAAAATTTAAATTTTTTTCAAAAACCTATTGCAAAATGAAAAACCTTGTGTTATAATAACACTCGTTCCGCACCAAGGCCCCTTGGTCAAGCGGCTAAGACGGCGCCCTCTCACGGCGCAATCAGCGGTTCGAATCCGCTTGGGGTCACCACATAGCAAAACAAGGACGAACATCTTATCTGATGTCCGTCTTTTTGTTAACATAGGGAATTTTGATATGGATGAGAACAGATTTATAAAGATAAGAGG